>DATJOQ010000440.1:0-4870 GCA_035506935.1 Binataceae bacterium (SeqCode)
CAAGCCTCACACTGCGAAAGTTCAGCGGCGGCCTGGCCAAGACCCTCAAGCCATCGATCGGGCTTCAGACCGTTGACCTTTTTTAGAGCCTGCTCGATCCATCGCCGATCGGTCTCGATGGCCGAGGTGGCCTGTCGCGCCGCGGCGGCATCTGCCGCGGTCGCGGTCGCCCGGTCGCGCCAGAAATCGCGGGAGGCGACATGTGCCGCGCGTGTCACAACCGCGCTCACCAATCGGCTCAAGAGCTTGAGCGGCGCCTCTGCTGTATCGTCGTGCCGCTCCGGGTCGAGCAAAAGCCCCACAGCGGTCCAGGACGAATCTTCCGTGGCGATCGCAGCCAACAGCTTGAATCGATTCGCGAAAGCGGATGTGTTTTTTTGCCGCGCGATAAAATCGGCAGCATCAAGGCGGAGGATCGAGAACTGGCCCGGCGCCACGTGCGCGGACTTCAAGCGTGAAATCGCGCCCGCGAGATTGGCCCACGGAGGCGGAGTCGCGGGAGCTTGCACCGCGCCTTCTTCCCGTCCGTCGCTGTAGGCAACCACGCAGCTAAGCGCGCCGGTCGCATTCAGCCCAAGCTGGACCAATTCGCTCAGTTCAGTCCTGAGGCGAGGCTCTTTGTCTGCACCTTGCGCAGGCGCCAGAGACCAGGCTCTCAGCTTGCCGTGATTTGACACTTCCCCCCTTGTTCGTGCGGAAATTTTAGCCGCTAATGATGCCCCATATCGGCGGGCCGCTTGAGTTCCTGCCCAAGCGCCTGCATCTCCTGACCGAACTGAGTCCAATCGCCGAGCTTGAGCGCCGCCAGCGCGCGATCGTAGTGCACCGAGGCCTGGTTAAGATCGCCTGGCGCCAACGGCGCAGCCGCAGCGGTCATCGTTGCGGGCGCGGCAGCCGGCCCCTGCGGAACCACCTGCGTCAGCTCGGGCGGCGCCGACGGCGCGCCGGTGAAGAGCGCGTCGAGCGTCTGGCCGAGATCCTCACCCATCACGACCTTATCGCTGTAAGCCGCGATCACGCGCTGCAACTGCGGCAGTTGGCCATTCTCGGCGCGAATATATAGTGGCTCTACGTAAAGCAACGAATCGTCGATCGGAATGACTATCAGATTTCCAAGTATAACTTTGGAACCCATCTGGTTCCACAGCGAGAGCTGGCGCGAAATGTCAGGGCTTTGGTTAATCCGCGCCTGAATCTGGTACGGGCCATAAACCAGCTTTTCCTTGGAAAAAGCGTATTCCACGAGATGGCCGTAGTGATCGCCGTCACACTGTGCCGCCATCCAGGCAATCATATTATCGCGTCCGCGCGGCACCATCGGCAGCATCAGGATATATTCCTGGTCGCTCTCACCCGGCAAACGCATGATTACATAGTAGGGCTGCATCGTAACCGTATCGCCGCCGTAATTCTCGCGCGGAAATCCCCACAGGTCTTCGCGATTGTAGAATACCTGCGGATCTTTCATGTGGTAGGTGCGGTAGATATCCGCTTGCACCAGGAAGAAATCCTCGGGATAGCGGATGTGGGCACGAAGCGCCGGCGACATCGCCGAAAGCGGCTTGAACAACGCGGGGAAGATTTTCATCCAGCAACGAATTATCGGATCATCGGGATCGGCCACGTAGAATGACGTGTCGCCGGTGTACGCGTCGATTACTACTTTAACCGCGTTGCGGATGTAATTGAGCTGGTCGGGATTACGCTGTGAGTAGGGATAATGATCGCTCGTGGTATAACAATCGATGATCCACGAAAGATGCCCGTCGTTGAGAACTATATAGGGATCATGATCCTGAGTCAGAAACGGCGCCAGGCGCTCGACTCGCTCCACGATATTGCGGCGAATCAGGATCCTGCTCTGATCCTGGATGGTGTCGGTGACCAGCAGATTAATGTCGCGAAAGAAATAGCTGAATAACAATCGCCGCACCAATCCGCTAATCGGGATACCGCCATTGCCCTGATAGTAGCTGAATACATTGTCGGCGCCGCGTGGATAGTCGAATTCGGGAGCATTGGTCTTCACGACAGCATAATTGTCGGGTTCCGATTCTTCGCCGAAGTAGATTCCCGGCTGGGTCACCTGCAATCCCACGCTCGAGACCGCAGGGATGTCCTTGATATAGAAAATCGGCAGACCCTCGGCGTCCTTGGCGTTCACCGGATTCATCGCGATTCCCGAGCCGTGGGTGAATTTGAGATGTTCGTTGACCCAGGTGCGCGACGGCAGCCTGCTGGGATTCAGTTCGCGCGCCGATAGCATCACCTGAGTGTAGTCGTTGTTGATTCTGTAGCGATCGACCTCGATATCCCTGAAGTCGTAATAGAGACGGATTTCCTGAAGCTGGCTATATGTCGCCAGCAACGGGCGCGGATCCCACAACCGGATATTTTTGATCGTCGCGTCTTCATGGCTGAGCGACGCGCGGGTCAAAAGACCCCCACCGGTAAACGGCTTGACCTCGACCGCGTCGAGTTTGTACGCGCGACGGGTCATCTCGATATTTCGCACCAGGTAAGGACGCTCGATACGCAGCTCGTCGGGTTTGACCCATAGCCGCTCAACCATCGGTTGAACAAAGTTCAACAGCACCGCCGGCACGAACACTATCGCCGCCGCCGCGATCAGCAGGCGCACGCCGCGTTCGCGCAGATTGGCGACACACAGCACGGCGGCAAGGATCGCCAGGATCGCCAAAAGCCAAAGCGCCGGTTCCCAAAACACGTGATCGATATAACGCAGGCCGAACACCACGCCGTCGGTATGAAACAGCAGGCCGAAGCGATCGAGCCAGTAGCTGTAGGCGCGGTCGGCAAAGAACAGCGCGAGCAGCAGCGAAAGATGGGTAATGGCGCCGGGCACGACGCGCGGCGGAGCCTGGCGAAAATCGATCGCGCCGCGCCCCCAGTAAATCGCGGCGCTCACCACCCCGGCGAGAAACAGGATCAGCAGGAAGAGGTCGCGCAGCTCTTCGAGCAGCGGCATCGTGAATATGTAAAACCCGACGTCGCGGCCAAAAGCGGGATCGACGCTGCCGAACGGCACGCCATACGCCGCCTTGAGGTAGGTGTCCCAGTTCGAGGATTCGCCGGCCGCGACGAACAGGCCCAATACCAGCGCGGCGCCGGTGACGATCAGTTTCCACGGCACCCGGTCGCCGAGGGCGCGAATCAGGTCAGGCAGGCTGACCTCGCCGTCGCCATTGACACGGCGGACGATATGCAGGCGTTCACGGTCGCGGCTGAGAGCGAGCGCAACCATGCCGCTCAGAAGGATGGCGCCGGCAGCCACCAACCACACCGCGATAAACACGCCGGCGCGCGCGCCCAGAACGGTAACGAAGACTGAACGGTAGCCTAGCGAATCAAACCAAAGCGCGTCGATCAGAAGTTCGTCGGCGAAGCTCAGCGTGACCAACACCGCGATTACGATCGCGGCCAGGCCGAAAAGCAAAATTCGCGTGCGCATCAGGTTCGTATTAAGCGGCGTGCGAGATCCGCGCCACGTGTTCGCGGACTACGTCCGGCGGGCAGAGCCAGATGAAGAGCTTGAGGGTCAAGCCGATCACCACGATCGCGTCCAGTTCGCCAACAAACGGAATCAAGTCCAGCTCGAACAGTGGCGGCGAAAGCAATATC
The DNA here is from genome assembly GCA_035506935.1 of Binataceae bacterium (SeqCode). GTDB lineage: Bacteria > Desulfobacterota > Binatia > Binatales > Binataceae > DATJOQ01. Next base: position 3,643 of record DATJOQ010000440.1, read on the forward strand.
AGCACGCCCAGTAGCGGAACCAGCTTGGTCAACACCGATACCCGCTCATCGCGCATCAGGCGGTAGAACAGCCGGATGAATTGCGGCAGGTAGCCGATGAACTTGCCAATCGTGGCTGGACTCGCCAGTCGCAGCCGCATGATATCCCACAGTGTCATCGAATGCCCTGTAACCGATTTATAATGTATCACGAATGCCCTTCGAAAGTCCGCCTGCCTCGCATATTTTCCGGAGGTTGTCCGCAGCTAACTTCTATACGTAAGTAGTCGAAACAGGCGAAACTGCCGCGATCGATTCACGCCAAACTATTTCCTGCTAGACTCGGATTAGCGGCTGAGGGAGCGGCCACGCATGAAAAGGCGGATGCGGCTCGGAGAATTCGTTACTGCTTATATCGGCAAACTGGGCGTAACCCATCTGTTTGGGATTCCCGGCGACCTGGCGCTGAAGCTGTTCTTCGTTTTCGGCCGAAAGCACGGTCTCAAGATTCATACGCTGTCGCACGAGCCGGGAGTTGGGTTTGCCGCCGACGGCTATGCGCGAGCGAGCGGTAAAATCGGCGTGATCCTGGTCACCTATGGCGCCGGCGGCCACAACATGGTGAATCCGATCGCCGGCTCTTTCTCCGAGCGAGTGCCGCTGCTGATTTTCTCCGGCGGTCCGGGCGAGGAGGAACGCAAGCTCGACACCATGATCCATCATCAGGCGCGCGAGATCGAATCTCAGCACCGCATCTACCAGGAGGTTACTTGCGCCTCGCGCGTCCTCACCGATCCGCGGCGGGCGGCACAAGAGCTTCACGAGGTGGTGCAAACGATCTGGGCCGAGCGGCGCCCGGGCTACGTCGAGATCCATCGCGACATGGTGGATCGCGAGATCGAGGTGCCGCAGGAAATCATCGATTGGGACGGAACCCTGCAGTTTTATCCGTCTGACAGCCGCAAAGTCGAGGAAGCGGCGCGCGAAACTGTGGCGATGTTCAATCGCAGCCGGAAGCCGGTCCTGATCGCGGGCATCGAGATCCATCGCTACAAGGTTTCGCGCGAGTTGATCGAACTGGCGGAAAAGATGGGCGCGCCGGTGCTCACGACGGTGCTCGGCAAAGGCGCTTTCCCGATGGACCATCCGTTGTTTATGGGCGTTCACGTCGGTGCGATCAGTCCGCGTCCCATAGTCGAGCGCATGGATGAGGCCGACTTCGTGCTAAACCTCGGCACGCTGAAGACCG
>DATJOQ010000441.1:0-2754 GCA_035506935.1 Binataceae bacterium (SeqCode)
GCAGCGCATCGACCGCGTCCTCGTAGTGTTTGCGGTTCGCGTTGACGCTGCCGAACACCGTATCGTTATCGAGCACCATGGTGCGATTGAGCAGGCCGAAGTCGAGGTCGAAGGCCTGACCGGGGGCGCTGACGCCGACCAAACACACGATGCCGCCCGATGCCGTGCGGCCGAGCACATCGCGCACGACACTCGGCGCTCCGGTGCATTCCATCAGGATATCGGGCTTGAAGCCATTGAGGCCGGAGACCTCTCCCAAGTGGAACGTGCCGCCAAGCTCGCGGACGATTAGTCGCTTTTCCTCGCTTTCGCGATTATCGAGCACATGAACGTCGAGCCCCCGCTGCGCTCCGATCATTGCCGCGAGCAAGCCGACCGGGCCCGCACCGGTCACTAAAAGCGTTTTCGGATTCCATCCGCGCGCGCGGCGGCCGATGCGTTCGGTGTGATCCCACGCTTTGGCGACCACGCTGGTCGGCTCGACCAACACGCCTTCGGCGCCGAGCGACGGGTCCAGCTTGACGAGAAATTCCGGTTCGATGCGGAAGAAGTCGGAGCCGAAGCCGTTGCGCTCCTTGATGCCGCGCTCGGTGTAAAGGCCGTTGCGGCACATGTCCCACTCGCCGACCGCACAGGCGCAGCACGGAACGGGATCGGGCCGGCGTACGATGCCGACGACGAGATCGCCGACGTTGAAGCCGCAACCGGCCGGCGCCTCCTGCACTCTCCCCAATGACTCGTGGCCAATAACCAGACGCTTGGCGCCGGAGGGCGCCCAGCCATAGGAGCCGGACACGATTTCCCGGTCAGTGCCGCAGACGCCCAGCAATAATGTGCGCACCAGCACTGTACCGTCGGACCGCGGCGGATCAGCGACATCTTCGATACGTGCCGAATTGGCGACGTGTGGCGCGACGGTAAGGGCGCGCATTACTCTATCCCGCGACCGTTCGATCTTTCGATCGAAGCAATGAGGTTGACGTTGCCTCCGCCCCCGAGGCTAAAAAGCGCCATAGAAAGCGCCATATTCGGAAAACGCCCGCTAATCCATAAGGTTCCGCTCATGGAACCAGGGGATAGGGCTTGGCGTTGGCGGTTTTGCGGCGTGACTGAACGCTTTATCGTTTGCGAATTATTCTGCGCGGGGGAGACGATATGGAACCCATCGGACGCAAGCGTTGGGCTATTGCGGAGGGCTACATTCCTTCGCAGAGCTCGTTTTCGGACCGGGCGCTGATTTCTCACGAAACCGCATGCATCCTCAACGCCGCCGACGAGGATGCACATGTCCGAATCATGATATTTTTTGCCGACCGCGAGCCAATCGGGCCTTATCGCATCACGGTGGGGCCGCGCCGTACGCTGCATCTTCGCTTCAACGATCTCAAGGATCCCGCGCCGGTGCCGCGCGACACTGATTATTCTTCGGTCTTCGAGTCAGACGTTCCGATTATAGTGCAGCATACACGTCTTGATTCGCGTCACGCCGAAGTCAGTCTTTTATCGACGACGGCCTACGCCGAATCCTGAGAAAGTGATGCGTTGGCGGCGCAGCCGCGCGATTGCGAAGCGTTCTCGCCAAAATCACCAAGAAAAAATACGATTCCTCGCGTTTTCCGAGCGTTTTCGCGGCAATTGCGGCAGTGCGGGAACAAACCGACGCCGGATGGGTTAACAAAATGCGCCAACCGGAGAAATCCTCGTGAGTGTCATCGTCGTTTCCAACCGCGTCGCGCGGGCAAAAACCGATGAGCCCATTTCTGGAGGACTGGCCTCAGCGCTGATTCCGATGGTCAAGGAGTCTGGCGCCATCTGGGTCGGTTCCAGCGGTCACGCAGGCGATGCCGCGCAGACGAGAGATTCGTTCGCCAGGATCGAGGCGCTCGGCAGTGGGGCGCTTGCCACTGTCGACATGCCGGCGAAGCACTATCGCGGCTACTACGAAGGCTTTGCCAATTCGGCTTTGTGGCCGGCGCTACATTCGCGGCCGGACCTCATCCAGGTCACGGCCGACGAATACACCTCGTATCGCGAAGTGAACGCCTTCATGGCGCGCGCGCTTCTGCGCTTCTCAGCACCGGAATCCATTTTCTGGGTGCAGGACTATCACTTCCTCACGCTGGGGGCGGAGCTGCGCCGATTGAAGTTTCGTCATCCGATCGGCTTCTTCCTGCACACGCCGTGGGCGGAGCGCGTCACGATAGCTGCTGTGCCGCATCATTGCGAACTCGTTTCGGCGATGCTCGCCTACGATCTCATCGGCTTCCAGACCGACGACGATCGGCGGAATTTCGAGGACTATCTTCAGTTCGAGTTTGGACTGTCAGTCGTCGACGGCGCTGTCAGTTCGAAATACGGACTTACGCGGCTCGCAACCTTCCCAATCGGAATCGACGTTGAGGATTTTTCCTCGCGCGCCACCAAAGCGGTCACGCGCCCCGAAGTCGCGCGCCTGCGCGCGAGCCTGCAGGGCGCCAAACTCGCGCTTGGTGTCGACCGTCTCGATTATTCGAAAGGCCTCGGCAACAGGATGCGCGCGTTCGACCGCATGTTCGAGGTCGAACCGTCCTTGAAGCGAGCCGTGTCGCTGCTCCAGGTCGCGGTGCCGTCGCGCGGAAACATCCGGGCCTATCGCGAACTGAAGTCCGAACTCGCCGCCCTGGTCGGTGAAATCAACGGCCGTCATGGCGAGGTCGATTGGATTCCGATCCGCTATCTCAACAAAGGCTTCGCGCAATCGACGCTGGCCGGCTT
>DATJOQ010000442.1:0-3933 GCA_035506935.1 Binataceae bacterium (SeqCode)
GTGCGACGTCTAGCGGCATCTCGCCGGTGAACAGCGCCATCTGATGCGGCGCGCTCGGCGTCAGATACATCGCGTCGATCGCGCCGGCTTGCGATTTCAGTTCATCGATCGTGACGGTGGAAAAGCTGTAGCCCCGCTCCGCCGCGAGCCGCGCCAGCACGTAATCCGGCACCCCCATGCCCTGGTTGGGCGCCGCGACGATATGAGCCCCGAAGCGCGCGAGCGCATAGATCAGTGAATGCACCGTGCGCCCAAACTTGAGATCGCCGCAGATCGCGACCGTCAGATCCCGCAGCCGTCCTTTCTTCTTCTGCAGAATATAAAGATCGCAAAGCGTCTGCGTGGGATGCTCCCGGCTGCCGTCGCCGGCGTTGAACACCGGACACGGCGCATATTCCGCGGCCACTCGCGCGGCGCCGTCGTTGGGATGGCGCACCACGATCAGATCGGCATACGCGCTGACTACGCGCACGGTATCCGCCAGGCTCTCCCCCTTCGAGGCCGAGCTGGCCTTCATCTCGGCTGAACTGATCACGGCGCCGCCCATGCGATGCATCGCCGATTCGAAACTGAGCCGAGTGCGGGTCGAAGGCTCGTAAAATAGCGTCGCCATGATCAGGCCGTCGGCCAGGTCGAGCGGTTGGCGCCGTTCGAGCGCACCGGCGAATTCGTCGGCTAATTCGAAGATGCGCTCGATTTCATCGAGCGACAGATCTTCGATCGAAACCACGTCGTATTTCGGCAATCGCGTCATCGGAGCTTAGCGCGATTGCGGCCGCCGCGCCCCCTCATTTGCTCTCTCCGATAACCACGGCGTCGGTGCCGTCAATTTCGCTAAGCCGCACATAGACGCGGCTCCCATGCGGCGCCTGGATATTCTTGCCCACGTAATCGGCGCGTATCGGCAATTCGCGCTCGCCGCGATCGATCATCACCGCTAGCTGCACCGCTTGCGGCCGCCCGAGGTCCGCCAGCGCATCGAGCGCCGCGCGCACCGTGCGTCCCGTGTAAAGCACGTCATCAACTAACACCACGCGTTTGCCGCTCAGCGAGAATGAAATATTGCGGTCGAGCAAGCGCGGATCGCCGGGGACGCCTTTGCCGTCGTCGCGATAAAGCGAGATGTCGAGCGTGCCCACCGGAATTTGCCTTCGTCCAATTTCTTGCAGTGCGGCAGCCAGCCGCTCAGCCAGGTTGGCGCCGCGGCGCACGATTCCCACCAGCACCAAATCCGCGCCCCCGCTGTTGCGCTCGTCGATTTCGTGCGCGATCCGCTTCACCGCGCGCCCGATAGCCGCCGCGTCAAGCGCGATCTCGGGTTTGACGATCATTTAACTCTTGCCCCCTTCGAGACCAAAAAAAACCCGCCTGCTGCAGCAGTCGGGTGTGAGAAAATCAGGCTCCATCGATGTTCCCTTCTCGTCCTCACAGGAACGAATTAAAGGATAATTATCTTGTACCGGCGCAAACCGCTTCGGTCAAGTTAGACGCCGCGGTCTTGTAAACAGCGTACGCGACGCGGTGCTACCCGCGCGCGCGGCGTTCGACTTTGCGCAGACGCTGCTCCTGATCCTTGACCTGAACCGAAACCCGATCGTCGAATCGATCGAACTTCTTGCTCAGGTTCGACAGAGTCTTGTTGGTCTGCTTCAGTTCTGCGCGCAATTGCTTGGCGAGCGCGTCGGCCGACGACGAGATCTCACTCCTCAGGTTTTCGAGCCCGCCGGCAGAGCGCTGGTTCGCGGCGGCACGGCTCTGGGCCGCATTTGCCGCGCTTTCCTTTACCGCCGCAAGCTCCCGCTTGAGATCGCGCTCGGCGCTGGCGATGCCATTTCGCGTATTCTCGCCGACAGTCTGCAAGCCTTCGCGGAACTCGACCCGCGTCGCACCCAGCGCCTCGCCCAGGCGCACCATCTCGGCGCTGAGCTCGCCGCGCAATGATTCGAGACCGCCGCGATTTTCCGCAATCTGATCGGAGAGAAAACGAATCTGCTTGCCGACCTCGGCGAACTGCCCCCGCATCTCTTCACGCAGGGAATCGAGCTGTCCGCGCCATCCGGAAACCGCCTCGATAACCAGGTCGAATTGGGAGCTTAGATGTTCGATCATCGGGCCCAATCGATCCTCCCCGTCCGCCATTGCGCGCTCCTCTACTTGACTAGCTGGCCAAAGCGCCGCCAACGCACCGGCAGCGGCCAGGCCTCTTCGCCGTCCCATGACCAGTAGATGATTAGCGCGCGTCCTTCAACATCGCTGCGATCGACGAATCCCCAGAACCGGCTGTCGTAGCTGCGGTCGCGATTATCCCCCATCACGAACAGCTTGCCCTCGGGCACCTTGACCGGACCGAAATCGTCGCGCGGCGCAGCCGACGGACCCGCCTCGCCGTCCTCGTAATGGGCGTACGGCTCGTCCTGTTTTTCACCGTTGACATAAACCGCCCGGCCCTTGACCTCAACCGTGTCGCCTCCGATTCCGATCACGCGCTTGATGAAATCCTTGGTGCGGTCGGGCGGAAAAACGAAAACGATTACGTCGCGGCGATGGACCGGCTCGAGATCGAACAGATAGTGGCCGTAGGGAATTCCCGGAGGCTTAAGGCCGAAGAGCGATTCGGGCATCCGAAGCCCATAAATGATCTTGTTGACCAGGATGTGATCGCCGATCAGCAGCGTCCGTTCCATCGAGCCCGACGGAATTTTGTATGCCTGAAGAAAAAAGGTGCGGATAAACAGCGCCAGGCCGAGTGCGATAAGCATCGCCTCGGCGTATTCGCGGAATACCGACTTTCGCCGCGGCGACGGCGCGTTTGCAGGTTCTGCATTGGCGGGCACCCGCGCCCGCAAATCGTACGAGGGCTCGGCCATCTCGCTATTCACCTACCTTGAGCAAGGCCAAAAAAGCCTCCTGTGGGATTTCGACTCGTCCTACCTGTTTCATACGACGCTTGCCTTCTTTCTGTTTCTCCAGAAGCTTGCGCTTACGCGTGATATCGCCACCGTAGCACTTGGCCGTGACGTTCTTGCGCAGCGCCTTGACGGTTTCACGCGCGATAATCTTGCTGCCGATCCCCGCCTGGATCGCCACTTCGAACATCTGGCGCGGGATCAACTGACGCATTTTCTCGCAGAGCGCGCGGCCCCGCTCGTACGCCTTGTCCCTATGCACGATCACGGAAAGAGCGTCGACGACTTCTTCGTTAATCCTGATGTCAAGTTTAACCAGAGGTCCCGCCCGAAAGTCTAGAAAATCATAGTCCAACGAAGCATAACCGCGGCTGAGCGATTTTAAGCGATCATAAAAATCAAAAACGATCTCCGCCAGCGGCAGCTCGTAGTGCAGGATAACCCGCTTTTGGCCCATGTAACGCAGATCGCGCTGCATCCCGCGCTTGTCTTCGCACAGCCGCATCATTGCGCCGAGAAATTCCTCCGGCGTATGAATCGAAGCGAGTATGAACGGCTCTTCGATCGCTTCGATCCGGTTCTCCTCCGGCAGCAGCGACGGATTGTCGACCGTAAGCTGCTCGCCGCTCACCGTGCGCACGCGATAAGCCACGGTCGGCGCGGTAATAATCAGATTCAGGCCGAACTCGCGCTCCAGGCGTTCCTGCGCGATATCCATGTGCAGCAGCCCGAGGAAGCCGGCGCGAAAGCCGAATCCCAGCGCCTGGGAGGTTTCAGGCTCAAACACCAGGCTCGCGTCGTTAAGGCGGAGCTTCTCGATCGCGTCGCGGAGCGCCCCGTACTGATTGGCGTCGGTCGGATAGAGTCCCGCAAACACCATCGGCTTCAGCTCTTTGAATCCCGCCAGCGGCTCAGCCGCGGGACGCTCGGCGTCGGTCAGCGTGTCGCCCACCTGCATGTCGGCGACGGTCTTGATACCGGCGACGACGAAGCCGACCTCGCCCGGCCCGAGACTCTCGGCCTTGCG
>DATJOQ010000443.1:0-14329 GCA_035506935.1 Binataceae bacterium (SeqCode)
CACGCTGCATCAGGGCGAACCCTTCGTATGTGGCGTCTACTATGGACGCGTGCGCGCGATGCTCGACCATCGCGGACAGAAGCTGAACGAAGCCGGCCCGGCGACTCCGGTCGAAATTTTTGGCCTCTCGGGCGTGCCCGAGCCTGGCACTGCGTTTGTTGCGGTGGCCGATGAATCCAAGGCACGCCAGATCGCTGAGTTCCGTCAATCCAAGCAGCGCGAAGGCGAGCTGCAGAAAACCAGCCGCGTATCGCTCGAAGAACTCAGCCAGAAAATGCGCGCGGGCGAGGTCAAAGAGCTCAAGGTTATCGTCAAGGGCGATGTGCACGGTTCGGTGGAAGCGTTGTCGGAGGCGCTCAAGCGCCTTTCGACTCCGGAGGCCAAGCTGGAGGTGATCCACGCCTCGGCCGGCGGAATCTCGGAAACCGACGTGACCCTGGCTTCCGCCTCGGGCGCGATAGTCATGGGCTTCAACGTGCGTCCCGAGCCCAAGGCGGCGGCGCTTGCCGAAGCCGAAGGCGTCGATATTCGGCTCTATACGATTATCTACGAGGCTATCAATCAGGCGCGCGAGGCGCTCGAAGGTTTGCTCGCGCCGACCCTGCGCGAGCGCGCGCTGGGACGCGCCGAGGTGCGCCAGGTATTCAATATCTCCGGCGGTACGATCGCCGGCACGATGGTGGTCGATGGCAAGGTGACGCGCGGTGCGCGCACGCGCCTGGTGCGCGACAGCCGGGTGGTCTGGGAGGGAAAGATCGGCTCCTTGAAGCGCTTCAAGGACGACGCGCGCGAAGTGCTAGCGGGCTACGAATGCGGCGTGGGCCTCGAGAATTTCAACGATATCAAGCCGGGCGATGTGATCGAGTGCTTCGAGATGGAAGCGGTCGCGCGCAAGCTGGTGACGCCGCGCCCCGAGCCGGTACGCGGGCAGGCGGCCGCCGCCGAAAAGCAGATTTAAACCGCTCGAACGATTGGCGCTGGGCGACCGTAGTTATTGCGGCCGCGCCGGGGCTTTGCGACGCGCCGGGTGCGGACGGCATACGGTTCCATGGTAGTGGGTGTCCTGCGACTAACGCTCTTTCTGCCCGAAAATCACTCGCTCAAGGGCAAACGCCAGATCCTGCGCGCGATTAAGGATCGCGTGCGCAACAAGTTCAACGTCTCGATCGCCGAGTGCAGCGATCACGATCTGTGGCAGCGCGCCGAACTTGGAATCTGCCAGGTGGGCAGCGATCAGGCTTTCGTCGACGGCGCCCTGCGCCAGGTGGTCAATTTTATCGAGGCGCTGGGCCTTGCGCCGCTGGGCGAAGAACAGCTCGAGATCCTGCATTACTGACATTGGGGAAGAGTCGCGCGAAAAAAATTCCGGCGTGAGTTGATTCGATGGAAGGCAGAAGACCGGAGCGAGTTGCGGAATTGGTGCTGCGGGAGTTGTCGGAGATGCTGCTTCGCGATCTCAAAGATCCGCGCCTGCGTGGAGTAACTTTGACCGGGGTCAAGATGACCGACGATTTGCGCCACGGCCGGGTTTATTTTTCTCACCTCGAAGGAGCGGAGCGCAGCGAACAGGTGATCGCCGGATTTCACAGCGCCAGCGGATTTATCCGAAAGCGCCTCGGCCGCGAACTCGGATTGCGCTACGCGCCCGATTTCGATTTCGAGTACGACCCAACGATCGAACGCGGCGCGCGGATCGACGCACTCTTGCGCGAGGCGCGCGCCAAGAATCAGGGCTGACGCATCCCTTGGCTTGCCGTTCGAATCGCACCCCGGCGTGTGTTTGTCAGCATAACGAGCTGCCCGCTCGATGAACGCTGTGCTGAATCAACGCGCGATGGACGGTGTCCTCCTGATCGATAAACCAGACGCGATCAGCTCGGCTGAGGTGGTTCGCCGGATCAAGGCCAGGGTCAAGCCCGCGCGTGTAGGCCATCTTGGAACGCTCGATCCCTTCGCCACCGGGCTATTGCCGATTCTGATCGGACAGGGCACCAAGCTCGCGCAATTTCTGGAGCAGGGCGACAAGCAATACCAGGGCACGATCGTGCTGGGTGCGGAGACCGACACGCTCGATCGCTGCGGCGAGATCGTTCGTACCGCGACGGTTCCCTCGCTCGACCGATCCGCACTCGCCAGAATAGCCGCGCGTTTCACCGGACGTATCGAGCAAGTGCCGCCGTTGTTCTCCGCGATCAAGCGCGGCGGCGTCCCGCTCTACAAGCTGGCGCGGCGTGGCGGCCCGGTCGAACCCGCACCCGCGCGTGCGGTGGATATTGTCAGGCTTGAGTTGGAAGCGGTCGACGACTCTTCGTTGCGATTCGACGTGGTGTGCTCGCCCGGTACTTATATCCGCTCGCTGGCGCGCGATATCGGCGTCGCCCTCGGCAGCGCCGCGCATCTGGCGGAGCTTCAACGGCTGCGCAGCTCGGGGTTCTCAGTCGAGAGCGCATTTGCGCTTGACGATGCATTGGTTCGGATCACGAATGGCGACACCAGCGTGGTGATCGGAACGCGTGAAGCGTTGGCGTCGATGGCCGAAGTTGTGGTCGACGAAGCGGTACGTAATCGCCTGTATAACGGCGACTGGGCTGCGTTGGATTGCGTGCGAACGGAAGATTTGAGCCCTTTCAAAGTGATCTGCGATGGAGACTTGGTAGCTATTGCTGAGATGGGTATCAACCATCGAGCAAGCTTGCTGCGAGTTTTCTCAGCGTAACCTGAAGACTCTGTCCTATCAACGCTATGTAAGTTGTAAAATCTCAGTCGGCATTTCGCAGAATTCGATTGATTCCGTTGAAATGCACTACATCTAGTTTTAATTCCCAAGTCGAACCGGAAGCGCACTGATTTGGACTCTTAGCTGTTCGTTGCACAGCACGACCAACCTGGAAATTCAGCGGTTTCACGGCGCGGACGGCCCGTCATTGCGGCCTTGGTCTTGCAATATTCGAATCTCGTGAGTTTTCAATTCACAGTTGGGAGGAGAACCAAACCGATGCGACTAGCAAAATATCTGTCCGTGGCGGCGTCGACCTTGTTCGTATTGAGTGTAGTACCGGCTTACGCACAAACCACCACGGAGACGACCAGGAGCTATCAAAATAGTGAGCGAGGATACACCGCGAATCCTCCAGGACCGGGCGCCCCCACCGTGAACGAGTCGAACGTGACGCGCAGACAGGTGGAGGAGACCAAACGGGCGGCCGAGAAAGAGATCCAGGATCGCGCTCAGGTAGCGGGTGCGGACACTCAGGTTGCCAATAGAGATATCGCGGCGGGCAACCAGATGCTGGCCGAGAACAAGCTGCCGCAAGCGCAGCGATTCTATAAGGCAGCGATGAGCTCGATAGAGAATCCGCATTCGATGTCGATGGGTACTCATGCTACCGCCAACAATCCCAATGTCTCGGGCACTAACGGCATGCAGAAGTAGCGTTAGCCAAACAGAACGCGATTGATAGGGTCGTGCGGGCGTTCAGGCCGCTGTTATTGGCGGCCTGAATTTTTTTGCATTGAGGTGCTGGATCGCGCCCAAGTGCAAACTGTCGGGAGGTAGCTTTACTCTGCGGTCTGGCTCTGGTAAATTCACGCGTTAAGAAAACAACAGGGAAGAACGTAAGACCTCCTGATGCCTCTAGAAACCGCTCGTAAGCGGGAAATTATCCAGTCTAACGCACGCTCTTCGAACGACAGCGGCTCGCCTGAAGTACAGGTAGCGTTGCTGTCGGCGCGGATCGAGTATCTGACTAATCACTTCAAGTCTCACGTGAAGGACCATCATTCGCGGCGCGGACTGTTGCGATTGGTCGGTAAGCGCCGCCGTCTGCTCGAATATCTGCGTGGACGCGATTTCGACCGCTACCGAACGCTGATCGAAAAGCTGGGCATCCGGAGATAGGCCGGATTCTGATTGCCGGTTTGTGCTACCCCTGACGACGGCTTCGTTCAGCGGGTATCGCGCCCAGCGCCAGAAAACATAGCCCCACTACTCAGCCATCCGGACCTGCTCTGCACCTCCCACAGGTAGAAGTGTATGTACAAGAAATTAGAGATAGATTTTCATGGACGGCCGCTTTCAATCGAGACCGGCCGTCTGGCGCGCCAGGCTCATGGCGCAGTGCTCGCGCAATATGGCGAGACTGTCGTTCTGGCGACGGTGGTTTCGGCTTATGAGAGCCGCGAGAACATCGACTTCCTGCCGCTCACGGTGGATTACCAGGAAAAGACCTTCGCCGCCGGCAAGATTCCGGGCGGTTTTTTTAAGCGCGAAGGCCGTCCCTCCGAAAAGGAAATCCTGACGTCGCGCCTGGTCGATCGGTCGGTTCGTCCGCTGTTCCCGAAAGGCTACGACAAGGAGACCCAGGTAATCGTCTCGGTGCTGTCTGCCGACCGCGAGAACGATCCCGACATGCTCTCGCTGATCGCGGCTTCTGCCGCGCTCGAGGTTTCGGATATCCCGCACAAGGGACCCGTGGCGGCGGTGCGGATGGGCCGAATCGGCGGCAAGCTGGTGGTCAATCCTCTGCTCGATCAGCTCGAGCAGAGCGACATCTCGATGGTGGTTGCGGCCACGCCCGACGCTATTGTGATGCTGGAAGGCGGCGCGAATATCGTCGACGAGGAAGCCGTGCTCGAGGCGCTGTTCGGCGCGCACGAAGCGATGCGGCCGATTTTCGCGATGCAAACTGAGCTGCGCCAGCTCGCGGGCAAACCGAAGCGGCATTTCGCACACAAAGAGCGCGATCACGAGCTGGTCGGTGCGGTGCGCAATCGAATCGCCGAATCGCTCGAAGTTGCGCTCTCCTCGCTGAGCAAGCAGGAGCGGTCGTCGGCGCTCTCCGAGCTCGAAGATAAGATGGTCGCGGAACTGTCGGAGCGCTTCGCTGGACGCGAGTCAGAGCTGCACGACGCGTATCATCATCTGGTGCGCGAGCGCGTGCGCTCCGTGATTCTCGACAACGACCGCCGGATTGACGATCGCAGCTCGACCGAGATTCGGCCCTTGAGCGCGGTGGTGCAGGCGTTGCCGCGAACCCACGGCTCGGCGATTTTCACGCGTGGCGAGACCCAGGCGCTGGCCACGGTCACGCTCGGCACCTCTTCCGACGAGCAGAAGATCGACGCGCTCTTGGGCGAGCGTTTCAAGAAATTCATGCTGCATTACAACTTCCCGCCGTTCTCGACCGGCGAGGTCAAATTCCTGCGCGGCCCGTCACGCCGTGAGATTGGCCATGGCGCGCTGGCCGAACGCGCGCTGGTGGCGGTGCTGCCGCCCGAAGACGCCTTCCCGTATACGATTCGGGTGGTGTCGGAAGTGCTCGAATCCAACGGCAGCTCGTCGATGGCAACGGTTTGTGGCGGCAGCCTGGCGCTAATGGATGCGGGCGTGCCGATCAAGGCCGCGGTCGCGGGAATCGCGATGGGCCTGGTGAAAGAGGGCGACAAGGTGCGGGTGCTGACCGATATCCTGGGCGACGAGGACCATCTCGGCGATATGGATTTCAAAGTCGCCGGCACCTCGACCGGAGTCACCGCGATCCAGATGGATAACAAGGTCGGCGGTGTCACGCGCGACGTGATGCGCCAGGCGTTGCATCAGGCGCGCGAGGCGCGGCTGACAGTGCTGGGCGTGATGCAGAAGGCGCTCGAAGCGCCGCGTAAGGAAATCTCCAGTTATGCTCCGCGGATTGTCACCCTGCACATCAAACCCGACAAAATCCGCGACGTAATTGGTCCGGGCGGCAAGGTAATCCGTGGTATAGTCGAGGATACCGGCTGCAAGATCGATATCGAGGACGACGGCACCGTGCTGATCGCGTCGGCTGACGGAGCCGCGATGCAGAAAGCGATCAACGCAATTCAGGGAATCACGGCGGAGCCCGAGATCGGCAAGATCTACAAGGGCAAGGTACGCAAGATCGTCGACTTTGGTGCGTTCGTCGAGATTCTGCCCGGCACCGACGGCCTGGTTCATATCTCTCAACTCGCGCGCGAGCGCGTGCGCCGGGTCGAAGACGTCCTGCAGGAAGGCGACGAGGTGATGGTCAAGGTGCTCGACGTCGATCGCAGCGGCAAGATCCGCCTTTCGGTACGGGAAGCCCTCGAGGAAACCGAGCAAGCGAGCGAGTAGTACAAGCGAGTAGTAATTGATGGTACGAAAGAGTCTGCTCTCCAACGGCGTCCGCATTCTCACCGAAGCGATGCCGCAGGTGGTGTCCACCACGATCGGTGTGTGGGTTGAAAACGGATCCCGCTACGAGGAACCCGCCGAGAACGGCGTATCTCATTTCATCGAGCATCTGCTGTTCAAGGGCACCAACAAGCGCACCGCGGCGCAAATCGCGGAGGAGATGGACGCGGTGGGCGGCGTGCTCAATGCCTTCACCGGCAAGGAATACACCTGCTATTACGCCAAAATCCTCGGCGAAGACCTGCAGATGACGGTCGATCTGCTGGCCGACTTGTTCCTTGAATCGCGATTCGATTCCGAAGAGATCGATCGCGAACGCCAGGTGGTATTGCAGGAAATTTCGCAGGCGGAAGACACGCCCGACGATTTTATCCACGACCTGTTCAATCTGAGTTTCTGGGCGGGCCATCCGTTGTCGCTACCGATTTTCGGCAGCGTCGATACCGTGAACGCGATCGACCATAAGCTGATGACCACGTTCATGGCGGAGCATTACCGCGCGGGACGGGTGTTTATCGCAGCGGCCGGGATGGTCGATCACGATCGTCTGACCGAGCAATGCGAGCGGCTGTTCGGGGGTATCAAGGGCGACGGGCGTCCGCTACCGATGGTGCCGGCGATTGATCGGGCGGTGCTGCTGAATTACGAGAAGAAGCTCGAGCAGGCCCATCTCTGTATCGGCGGACCCGGTATCAGCCAGACCCATCCGCTGCGCTACGCCGGCTATATCCTGAACACCACGCTCGGCGGCGGGATGTCGTCGCGCCTGTTTCAGGAGGTGCGCGAAAAACGCGGCCGCGTTTACAGTATCTACTCGTTCCATTCTTCGTTTATCGATTGCGGCTACTTCGGGATTTACGCCGGCACCAACCCGGAGTGGGTCGACGAAGTGATCGAAGTGACGCTGAAGGAACTGAAGAAAATGGCGCGCGAAGGTCTGGCGCCGTCCGAGTTGGCGCGCGCCAAGAGCCAACTCAAGGGCAACATGCTGCTCGGTCTCGAATCGACCGAAAGCCGCATGAATCGGCTGGCGCGCAACGAGGTTTACTCCGGACGCGATGTTCCGCTGGAGGAAATCACGGCGGAAATCGAGCGCGTCACCAATGATCAGGTGGTCGAGCTAGCCAACTTATTCTTCAAGCCCGACACGATGGGCCTGGTGGCGTTGGGCGACCTCAAGGGACGCAAGCTCGGCACCGAAATCTGGAGCCCGCTCGCCTAGCAGGCCGCACGCTTTCCTCTCGATAGTTACCGGCCGAAAAAGGGTTCGGCTGACGGTCCCGCCGCGGGACTTTGTCGAAATCGGATTCCTCGCTAAGCTTGGATGACAAGTAAGGTGCCGTTCTGTCATTCCGAACAAAGAGAGGAATCTCGGATCTCGCCAAGATGCAGCCTGTGGTCAAAATTCTGCGCTTGCGGCAACGAGCGCTGCCGCTGCCTGGCTATCAAAGCGCTCATGCGGCTGGCGTCGATCTGGTCGCCGATATCGAGCACGACGTGGCGCTCGCCCCGATGGAACGCGTTGCGATTCCGACCGGAATCGCGCTCGAGATACCGCCCGGTTTCGAGGGCCAGGTGCGTCCGCGCAGCGGGCGCGCTATAAATGAAGGACTGACTCTGATCAACGCGCCCGGTACGATCGATGCCGACTACCGGGGCGAAATTAAAGTGTTACTTGTAAATTTGGGAACCGAACCCATCGTGATTCGGCCGGGTGAAAGGATCGCGCAACTCGTGATCGCGCCGGTGGTCCGGGCTGAGTTCGTCGAAGTTGAAGTATTGGATGAAAGCACGCGCGGCAGTGGCGGCTTCGGCCATACCGGCCGCTAACAATCAGGATTTTATCGAGCAAGGGGATGGGCCCAGAGCAAGCCGATAGCGACGCCGCGTTGATGGCGATTAGCCCGGTCGACGGCCGCTACCGATCCAAGACCAATGCCCTGCAGCAATACTTCAGCGAGTTCGCCCTGATCAAATATCGGGTGCGCATCGAAATTGAGTGGTATCTGTCGCTCGCGGCGAACCCAGCGATCGATGCGCTGGCGGCGCTGGAAGGCGACAGCGAGCAGAAGCTACGCGCTATCTACACCGATTTTTCGCTCGCTGACGCGAAGCGGGTCAAGGCGCTCGAAGCCACCACCAATCACGACGTCAAGGCGGTCGAATATTTCCTGAAAGATCGGTTTAAGGAAATCGCTTCCGACTTACCGCTTGAGATGATTCATTTCGGCTGCACGTCGGAAGACATCAACAACCTGGCCTACGCGCTGATCCTGAAGGAATTCGCGAAACAGGAACTCGAGCCGAGGCTGCGCGACGTGATCGGAGCGATCGCCAACCTGGCTCATCGACACAAGGCGACAGTGATGCTGAGCCGCACGCACGGGCAGGCCGCGACGCCGACCACGGTCGGGAAGGAATTTGCGATTTTCGCCGCGCGCCTGAGGCGCCAGTTGCGCCAGCTCGAACGCCAGGAGTATCTCGGCAAGTCCAACGGCGCGGTCGGCAACTTCAACGCCCATCGCGTGGCCTATCCGGAGGTCGATTGGCTGGCTCATTCGCGCGACTTCGTCGAAGGCCTGGACCTGACCTGGAATCCGCTGACCAGCCAGATTGAGAGCCACGATTTTCTCGCTGAACTATTCGACGTGATGGTGCGAATCGACAGTATTCTGCTCGATTTCGCGCGCGACGTGTGGGGCTACGTGTCGCTCGGATATCTGACTCAGCGCACGCGACCGGGCGAAGTCGGTTCGTCGACTATGCCGCACAAGGTGAATCCGATTGATTTCGAGAATTGCGAAGGCAACGTCGGGCTCGCCACCGCCATGTTTCAGCATCTGGCGACCAAGCTTCCGGTCTCACGATGGCAACGCGACCTGAGCGACAGCACGGCGCTTCGGGCTATCGGCTCGGCTTTCGCCCATGTCATAATTGCTTTGAGCTCATTGGATCGCGGACTCAAGATAATCGAAGTCAATCAGGCACGAATCGCGGCTGAGCTGGCGGGCGAGCAATCGTGGGAGGTGGTGGCGGAAGCTATCCAGACCGTGATGCGCCGGCACGGGTTGCCGCGTCCCTACGAGGCGCTCAAGGACCTGACGCGTGGTAGGCCGATTACGCGTGAGGTGGTCGCCGAGTTTGTCGCGTCGCTGCCACTCGACGAATCGGCGCGGAGCATTCTCGCGAGGCTGACGCCGGATAATTACGTCGGATTGGCCTCCGAGCTGGTCGAACGGTTCGCGCCGAAGGGCAAGGACAAATGAGCGCCCTGCGCTGGCGGAGTGTTAATAATCGCACGTTTCTGTTGATAACGATTCTTGCCTAAGGCCCGCGGCCTGCCTGAAAATCTACATCAGTCCAAAGGCGGAGGAGCACATGCAAAGCGAGCCGGAAAAACGGGAGATGTTCTACGAGGGCAAAGCGAAAAAGCTTTACTCCACTTCCGATCCTGACTTGGTAATCCAGTACTTCAAGGACGACGCTACCGCGTTCAATGCCAAGAAGCGCGGCACGATCGAGCAGAAGGGCGTGATCAACAATCGGATGTCCGAGCTGTTCTTCAACCTGCTCGAACGCGCCGGCGTGCCGACCCATTTTGTTCGCCGCCTCAACGATCGCGAGATGCTGTGCAAGCGCGTGCAGATAATCCCGGTCGAGACTGTGGTGCGTAATATAGTCGCGGGTTCGATGGCGCGCCGGCTGGGGCGCGAAGAAGGCGAGCCGCTGCCGCGTCCGATAGTCGAGTACTATTACAAATCCGACCCGCTCGATGATCCGCTGATTCTCGCCGACCACGCGCTGGTTTTCGGATGGGCCACCGCCGAGGAGCTCAAGAAGATCGACGAGCTGGCGCTCAAGGTGAACAGCGTACTGAGTGAGTTCCTCGATCAGCGCGGGATTCTGCTGGTGGACGCGAAGTATGAGTTTGGCCGTTATCACGGCGAAGTTATCCTGGCCGACGAGATTTGCCCCGACACCTGCAGATTCTGGGATAAGGCTACGCGCGAAAAACTCGACAAGGATCGATTCCGCCGCGACCTCGGCGGGATCGAGGAGGCTTATCAGGAAATGCTGCGGCGAGTTTCGCCGGACGCTTGAACGAATCGCGATCGGGCTTTGATTTTTCAGGTAAAGGTTTTCGTCACGCCCAAGGGTGGGATTCTCGATCCGCAGGGTCGCGCGGTGGAACACTCGCTCAAGAGCCTGGGCTTCGCACAGGTCGACGGGGTCCGCGTCGGCAAGTTTATCGCGCTCAACGTCGAGGCCGCATCCGGCGCCGAGGCGCGCCAGGTGGTAACGCGGATGTGCGAGCAGTTGCTCGCCAACACGGTGATCGAAGATTACCGCTTCGAGGTCGGCGACGGATGAAGTGGGGCGTGGTCAGCTTCCCCGGCTCGCTTGACGATCGCGACGCGCTCTTCGCGCTCCGCGACGTCCTGGGCCAGGACGCGATCTCGCTGTGGCACAAGGACGAAACGCTCGACGGCGTCGAATGCGTGGTGCTGCCAGGCGGCTTCAGCTACGGCGACTACCTGCGCACCGGCGCGATCGCACGCTTCGCACCGATCATGCAGAGCGTCGCGCGCTTCGCTGCCGACGGCGGGCTGGTGATCGGTATTTGCAACGGCTTCCAGATCCTGTGCGAAGCTCATCTGCTGCCCGGCGCGCTGACCCGGAATCGCTCGCTCTCCTTCGTCTGCGATTGGGTCACCCTGCGCGTCGACAATTCGAAGACTGCGTTCACGCGCGCTGCTCGTGACGGCGAGCTGCTGCGATTACCGATCAAGCACGGCGAGGGATTGTACGTCGCGCCGGAGGATGATCTGCGCGCGATGGAAGAGCGCGGGCAGGTTATTCTGCGCTACGTCGACGAGAGCGGCCGCGACAGCGACGAATCCAATCCTAACGGTTCGATGCACGCGATCGCGGGCGTGGCCAATGAGCGATTCAATGTCTTCGGCCTGATGCCTCATCCGGAGCACGCGGTCGAGCCGATGCTCGGCGGTGACGATGGGCTGAGGCTCTTCCGCTCGATTATCGAAAGCGCCTCATGAGCAGCGTCGCGGTCGCAGTTGCGGGCGAGCCGAAAGTCGATCTCGAGCAGGCGCGCGCTCACGGGCTGAGCGCCGACGAATACCGGCGAATCGAACAATTGCTGGATCGCACGCCGACCTTTACCGAGCTCGGCGTGTTCTCGGTGATGTGGTCGGAGCATTGTTCGTACAAATCCTCGCGGCGCCATCTGAAGATGCTCCCCAGTCGCAACGAGTTGGTGGTGCAGGGGCCGGGCGAGAACGCGGGCGCGATCGATATTGGCGACGGATGGCTCGCGGTGTTCAAAATCGAAAGCCACAACCATCCGTCGTTCGTTGAGCCGTACCAGGGAGCGGCGACCGGTGTCGGCGGTATCATCCGCGATATCTTCACGATGGGCGCGCGCCCGATTGCGAATCTCGATTCGCTGAAGTTCGGCTCGTTCGAGCATCCGCGAACCCGTTACCTTCTCGGTGGCGTGGTGGGCGGGATCGGCGGTTACGGCAATTGCGTGGGTGTGCCGACCGTCGGCGGCGAGGTGATGTTCGATCCCGCGTATAACGAAAATATTCTGGTCAACGCGTTCTGCCTGGGTCTCGCGCGCAAGGGCGAATTGTTCAGCGCGAAGGCGCAGGGCGTCGGTAATCCGGTGCTGTACGTGGGCTCGGCCACCGGCCGCGACGGGATCCACGGCGCGAGCCTGCTCGCCTCGGCTGAGTTCGACGCGACCAGCGAGAGCAAGCGCCCGACCGTGCAGGTGGGCGATCCGTTTACCGAGAAGCTGCTGATCGAGGCCTGCCTCGAAGCGATGAAAACCGGCGCGATCGTGGCAATCCAGGACATGGGCGCGGCGGGCCTGACGTCGTCGTCGAGCGAGATGGCGGGACGCGGCGGACTAGGAATCGAACTCGATCTCGATCGCGTACCGCTCCGCGAGGCCGGCCTCACCCCGTACGAGATGCTGCTATCGGAATCGCAGGAGCGGATGCTGCTGGTGGCCGAGCGCGGGCGCGAGCATGAGTTGCAGCACGTGTTCGAGAAATGGGATCTGCACGCCGTGGTCATCGGGCACATCACCGGCGACGCCCGATGGCGCGCACTGTTCCGCGGCCAGACTGTTGCCGATATTCCGGTCGCCGCGCTCACCGATGAAGCGCCGATCTATGATCGCCCGGCCGCACCGCCGGCGACGCCCAAGCCGAGAATTACTGCATCGCAGAGCCACCCCGCACCCGGGGAAGCTTTGCGCCGTCTGCTGGACAGTCCGAATGTCGCCTCCAAGCGATGGGTTTATCGCCAGTATGATTGCCTGGTGCAGGGCAATACCGTGGTGGAACCAGGTAGCGACGCGGCCGTGCTGCGGATCAAAGGTTCGCGTCGCGGTCTGGCGCTGAAGGTCGATTCGAATCCGCGTGCCTGCGCGCTCGATCCTTATCTTGGCGCGATTGCGACGGTGTGCGAGGCGGCACGCAACGTCGCGTGTGCGGGCGCGCGTCCGATCGGGATGACCGATTGTCTCAACTACGGTAATCCCGAGCGACCCGAAATCATGTGGCAGTTCGTGCGCGGGGTCGAAGGGATCCGCGACGCGGCGCTCGCGCTCGACACCCCGGTTATCAGCGGCAACGTGAGCTTCTACAACGAGACCGAAGGGCACGCGATTCCGCCCACGCCGACGATCGCGATTGTCGGCGTGCTCGACGATGTAACGCGGCGCGTGACGCAATTCTTCAAGCGTCCGGGCGACAAAATCCTGCTGGCGCGAACCTCGCGCCCGTCGCTCGCCGCGAGCGAATACGAAGAGCTGTTTGGCGCTACGAGTGAGACTCGGCTCGAGCCCATCGATCTGGCCAGGGAAAAGGCGTTGCTCGGAGCCTTGGTTGCGGCGGCAGGACAGGGCTTGATAAGCTCAGCTCATGACGTTTCCGAGGGTGGCCTGGCGGTGACGCTGGCCGAAGCCTGTTTCAACTCGAAATCAGTTTTGGGCGCAGAAGTGGACCAGGATTCGGGGGAGCTTGGCAGCGCGGATTTTCTTTTCGGCGAAGGCCCGTCGAGCGTGGTGCTGTCTGCCGCAGTGGAAAATATCGACCGATTGCGCGATATATTTGCCGGACACGAGATCGAATGCGTGACGATCGGTACAGTGACGGAGCGCGGGAAACTTAAGATTGGCTCAGCGATAAACGAGGACGTCTCGGAGCTTTGGCAGATCTACGAACAGGCATTGCCGAAGAGGCTCGAGCGGTGATGACGCACGACGACGCCGATTTCTCGGTCGAAGAGTCGAATCTCGACGCCTTCCACGAAGAGTGCGGAGTATTCGGCGTTTACGGCCATCCCGAGGCCGCCAATCTGGTTTACCTTGGACTCTACGCGCTGCAGCATCGCGGCCAGGAATCCGCCGGAATCGTATCGTCGAACGGCAAATCGCTGATTTCCCATCGCGGGATGGGATTGGTCGCCGACATTTTCAGCGAAGAGGTTATCGGGCGGCTCGAGGGCACGCGCGCGATCGGCCATAACCGATACTCGACTCAAGGCTCAACCACGCTCAAGAACTGCCAGCCGCTGGTGGTCGAATACGCAGGTGGCGGATTGGCGCTGGCGCACAATGGGAATCTGGTCAACTTCGACGAGCTGCGCGAGCGTCTGGAAGACAACGGATCGCTGTTTCAATCGTCCTCGGACAGCGAGGTTATTATTCATCTGATCGCGGGCTCGCATGGGCCGACTATCGTCGAGCGCGTGATCGAGGCGCTGGCGCAGGTTCGCGGCGCCTATTCGCTGGTATGTCTGACGGAAAACCAGATGATCGCGGCGCGCGATCCCTACGGATTTCGCCCGCTGGTGCTGGGCCGTCTGAAGGGCGCCACGGTGATCGCGTCCGAGACCTGTGCGCTGGATCTGGTGCGTGCCGAGTACGTACGCGAGGTCGAGCCGGGCGAAGTGATCGTGATCGGCGAAGACGGGATGCGCTCGATCAAGCCGTTTCCCGCCGCGCCGACCAAGCGATGTATTTTCGAGTACGTGTATTTTTCGCGTCCCGACAGCCTGCTGTTCGGCCGCTCGGTGTACCAGGTGCGCAAGCAGCAGGGGCGCGCG
>DATJOQ010000444.1:0-4382 GCA_035506935.1 Binataceae bacterium (SeqCode)
CGCGCAAGAGTTCCTCAAGGATCCAAAAAAGGCCCGCGTCTTGGCCGAGGCTATTCGCACGTCGCGCAGAGAACTCAAGGATTCACTCACCGTGCCATTGGACGGAGGCACGCTAACCGTGAGGCTCGCGGGTTTCGAAGAGCGTCCGCCGATGACGTCGCGCAGTTTTGTTCTCGACGCCTAAGCCCAGTTCGCTGTCAGGCTTCCGATGAGCCTGGCGTTCTCCGCGGTCGTTCTCTTGCTGATTTTTGTTCCCGGAGTCGTTTTCTTTCGCAGTTAGTTCTCGGAACCTTTTTCCAAGTTGTTCGGGCGCGGTGCTTTACACTGGGATTTTGCAGGGTTTTGGCATGTCCAAGGACGGCAGCCTCGATTGGATATGCCTTTCCGGAGCTGAAAAAAGATCCGACGATTCGTCAGCTATCGCCGCGTCGATACCGGGATAGGGTTTGATCCTGCAGTACGAACGGATATTGAATCTAAATGTGGCTTTCTATTTTGCGACTGAAAGAGAAACCGCAAGAGATGTAGTGACCGACAATGGCTAACAAGCCCAACGTTCAGAACCGATGGTGGGTTGAGACCAAGGTCAAAAAGCCCAAAGCCGGCGTGAAACCGGACCAGAATCTGCCGAAGCTGCCGGTGGCGATGGGCTTCTACAGCGTCGCGGAAGGATACGATCAAGAACGCGCCAAGGAAGACCTGACCGACAACAACCTGAAGATTATTCGCGAGGCGAATCCACCGCAGGGCGGATGGGTTTACCTTGCGATGACCGAGCGGCGATGTCCCGAAAACGTCGTCAAGCGGGTCAAAGATGAGTTTCGTCTACCGCGCGAGGCGCGCGGTATCGTGCTCGATCACGGCCGCCTGATGCGTCTTCTGATCTGCGGACCTCAGTTCGAGGATTGGTCGATCGATATCACGCTGACCGAGGAGCCGTCGGTCGATGTTTACGTGTGGGGCACGATGTATCGCGAGCGGCTGTTCAAAAACGCCGAACTGGCGCTACGCCAGGCGCGCAAATGGGCGATCGATCTGCTGCGCTATCCTCCGCCGCGCGATGAACCGTTCAGGGGGTCGCTGCTGTAGGGCGACTTCGTTTTCTTCTTTTAAGCGTGTTCCTGTTGCAAACGCGGAAGCGCCTTAACGCGTTTGACATTAATTTGCTTGTCTCGGCGCCGAACTTCGGCAAGGTCGTAGTCCATCTGTACGCCGAGCCAGGTTTCAGCGCTGCTGCCGAAGGCTTTTGCCAGACGCACCGCCATCTCGGGCGAGATCCCGCTTTTTTCCCGTTTAGGAGATTGTTGAGCGCTTGGCGCGTGACGCCGAGCATCTTTGCCGCCGCGGTGACTGTTAAACCCAGCGGTTCCAGGCACTCATGCCGGACGGGCAGACCAGGATGCGGCGGGTTTTTGATCGGCCGGATTCCCTCCTCACGAAGGAGATCATACAGAGTAGATCCCCAATGGGGATTCTTGCGTTTGATCACGAAGTCGACGTTACGCGCCTACCAATACCTGACGCGGCCGACGTCGACGTGGACGAAATCCGACTTCGGATAGTAACCGACGCCGCCGCCATGGAGGGCGACTGCGACCTGATGCAGTGTTGCGAGATCGCGGCCGGGTACGCGAATATCGGCGGCCTTGCCGAACTGATGCAGGCTGTGGCGCGCGACGCCTTCGCTGCGCGCGGCGAGCATCGCGTTGGTCGCTGGAGATCGAGAGCCGGAGATAATATTGAACGGTTCGTGAGTATCGAGCTTGCGTGCGAGTGCATGGAGAAGATCGAGCAGCGATGGTTCGATCACGTGGGTCTCGTTGGCGCGGAAATCACGCAAGATGTAATTGATCTCGCCCAACGCCCCTGAGACATAGCGTCCTTTTTCCCAATACGTCGTCGTCAGACTCTCGCCAGTATGGAGATTGTAGAACGCGAGCGATCGGGCTGGTGGGGTGGGCGCGCGCAAGCCAGCGATGACGGCTGCCGGCATCGATAGCGTCGCTAGCGAGGCAGCGCCCAGCTTGAGAAGACGCCGGCGTGTGATCACGCCCGAGCGCCCGGAGTCTTCGCTCAAAGCGTCCATGGCAACAAGCCTACTTGACTCGCGCTGGAAAGTGAACCGTCGCGGTGCCGATCACCAGCCGCTCCGCGTCTTCGTTCTCGATCCACAGATCTATTTCAGCGGTGCGCTCTTCGCTGTTGGTATGAGTGACGAAACCCTGAAGCGTAATCGTGTGTTCGGTGACGACGGGTGAGCGGTACGTCGTGCCAAGCCGCACGACTCGCGCGTTCGAGTTGCCGATCCAGTCGGTCAGCAGTTTGGTCAGCAGGCTCAGGCTCATGTTGCCGGGCAGGATCGCGGCGGGAAGGCCTTGCGCGCGTGCGGTTTCGTCGTCGGTAAAGCGGCCCGCGTCCATGTGCGCGGCGGCGCAGAACAGTTTCGTGTGCTGCTTGCCGACAAAACGATGCTCGGGACCAAGCGGGTCGCCTATCTGCAGGCTTTCGAAATCTGTTACCTGGTCCGCCATCGCAATATTCAGGGTTTGCTCATGAAGCGATGGTCGATGTGCGCCACCACCTCGTTCTTCTGATTGCGCAACGTGGAGCGGATCACGACGAAAACCATCGGGCCGCTGCGGCCGGTCTTTTCGTAGATCTCCTTGACGTGTGACGCGAGACAAACTTCGTCGCCCGGGCGGATCGGCGCTATAAATTCGACGTCCTTACCCGCGTCGAAGCCGGTCGAACCGAAGCGCGGAACAAAGGTAAAGAAGTGACGTCCATTGCGGAACGACACCGCGAACGACGGAGGTGCGACGATCCCTCCGTACGGGCCCGCGGCCGCGGCGGCTTCGTCGAGGAAAAGCGGATTGCTGTCGCCGACCGATTCGCAGAATTTCCGGATGTCTTCCGCGCTAACCGCCTGAGGCTCGGTCTCCTCGAAGACTCTGCCGATTAGTGCTGGGTCGTAGTCTACCATCGCTGGGAATACTAACGCGCTTCGGCGGGAACCGCGTGGGGAACAGCGCTGCGGCGCGGACGAAAATCGACCGCCTCGAAGCGGCCGCCCTTGAGCTCGCTTACCAGCTCGTCGATCGTTCTGACTTCGGCCTCGAAGCGCGTCGCGCACAGACCTATCAGGCTCACCAGATGACTGTCCGACCCTCCGGTCGTGCGATAGCCGAATCGTTTGACCAACTCCGCCGTACGCTCGTTCTCGCCCTTGCGTGATCCACCATTGATCAATTCGACCGCCAAAACATCTTTGAGCGGTGGCTTCTTCTCGTAATGCTCGCACAATCCGACGTTGGGACGTCCGGGATGGCAGGGAACGACCACGCCGCCTAGTTCGGCGACGCCGTCGATCAGCTCCTGCGCGCTCAGCCTGATATTGGCGAAATCGAAGCGTTGCAGGATGTCGTCGTTTACGCCGAACACCAGCATGTGTCCGTAATCGGTCTCGACTTCGGACGCGTTCAGCACCAGGATTTCGAATTTATCTTCGAGCGCGCGATAATCGGCGTCGCGATTGAACTGGCGATGCTCGGTTAGAACGATGCCGTCGACCGGGCGTTCCTTGCGGCGCAGCTTGATCCAATTGAGATAGGCTTCAACCGGCGCGCGGCTGTCTTCCGAGGCTTCACTGTGACAGTGCAGATCGAGCGTGGTGGCCACCAGGGAATTTTCTCCTACCTCGCCGGGCGAAATTTCGCGAGGGTCACCTCGGGCGTGACGTCCTCGTATACGACCTCGACGGGCATTCCTATTCTAACCTGTTCGGGCGCGCAGTCGACAAGGTTGGTCAACATTTTCACGCCCTCGGCCAGCTCGACGTACGCCATCACGTATGGCAGCGAATCGCGAAATCCTGCGGCCTGATTCTGATACGTCACGGTGAAGGTGTAGACCGCGCCGTTGCCTGAGCATCGGATCCACTCCGTCGCGGAAGACAGGCATTCCGGACACTGCGCGCGCGGATAATAACGCAGCGCGCCGCAATCGCGGCATTTCTGGATATACAACTCGTGCCGCTTGAGCGCCTCCCACCACGGGCGATTCTCTTCGTCGAGATGCGGCAGCGGCTTCGAACTTCTTTTTTTCTCTTCTGCCATTGGATGAAGTCCGTTTACGCGCCGGCCGCGGCGAACTCACGTACGTCCACCTGGACGCCGTCGCGAAGTGCCTCGTCGGCGGTGCCAAGAAGCTGTCGAGTGATCTCTTCGTCAACGTAGGCCTCGCCGCAGTTGTCACAAACCTGAGCTGGAACGCTCTTCACAACGATCGTTGCTCCGCCGCGCTCGAGCGTCACAGTAGTCTTGCCGCGACGCGTATCTCCGGCTCTGCAGATCACGCACTTCAATTGAATTGACCCTCGGATC
>DATJOQ010000445.1:0-3348 GCA_035506935.1 Binataceae bacterium (SeqCode)
GCGAACGATGGGTTCGGTGCTGTCTCCGTTGAGCGCGTTTCTTTTGATGCAAGGGATCGAGACCGTTGCGTTGCGAGTCGAACGTCACGTTGAGAACGGGCGGCGCGTGGCGGAGTTCTTGCGCCGCGACCCGCGCGTCGAGTGGGTCAACTACGTAGGCTTTCCCGATAACCGCTATCACGCCCTGGCCGAGAAATATCTCGGCGGCCGAGCCTGCTCGCTGATGACTTTCGGAGTTCGCGGCGGCCTGGAAGAAGGAATCAAGTTCTACAACTCGCTCAAGCTGATCAAACGCCTGGTGAATCTCGGAGACGCCAAGTCGTTGGCGTGCCATCCGGCTTCAACCACGCATCGCCAGATGTCAACCGAAGAGCAGAAGCAAGCCGGCGTTACGCCGGAGATGATCCGCCTGAGCGTCGGCATCGAACACATAGATGACATCGTTGCCGATCTTGACCAGGCGCTGACACACGCTGTGCCACGCGATCGGCTGGCCGAAAAAAGTGATGAGCGCGAGGTGGCTGCATAGCCAAACGCGAAGATGGTTACGCTCGGATCTATCGCCTGTGACTACGACCTCCAACGCGACGACACGCTCGTCGTCGGGTTGGTCAACAACATGCCGGATGCGGCGCTGCGCGCAACCGAACGGCAGTTCAGCGATCTGCTTTCCGCGGGCGCGAGGAATCGCTCGATTCGGCTGCGACTCTTCTTTCTCCCGGGGATTCCTCGTGGTCGTGATGCGCAGGCGTTTCTCAGCGATCGATACGAGGACATCAGTCAGCTATGGGGCAGCCGGGTGGACGGCTTGATCGTGACTGGCACCGAGCCTCGCGCACATCTCCTGTCTGAAGAACCCTATTGGCCTTTCTTCGCGCGGCTGGTCGATTGGACGGAAAGCCACACCGTATCGACTTTATGGTCGTGCCTCGCGGCGCACGCCGCTGTTCTTAGATTGGATGGCATAAACCGCCGCCGGTTCGCGCAGAAGCTTTTCGGCTTATTCGACTGCAGCAAAGTTTCGGATCATCCGATCGTCGATAGTGCACCGTCACGATGGCAGGTTCCACACTCGCGCTACAACGACCTTCCGGAAGAGGAGCTGGTCGCCTGCGGATATCGCATACTTTCGCGCGCTGCGGATGCCGGCGCGGATATGTTCGTCAGTCATCGACAGAGTTTGTTTGTTTTCACGCAAGGCCATCCCGAATACGACGCCGATACACTGCTGCGCGAATACCGCAGGGATGTGCAGCGGTATCTAAGCGGCGCGCGCGACACTTATCCGGAGATTCCGCGCGGCTACTTCGATCAGGCTACGTTCAGCAAGCTTGACGCATTTCGCCAGCATGCCGCGCGAAGGCGCGATTCCGAGCTGATGGACGATTTTCCGGTTGTGCCGATGGCATCGGTTGGCGCCTGGCGACAGGTGGCTGTTGATTTGTACACGAACTGGCTCTCTTACCTGGCGGATCAGATCAGTACTGAACGGGGCGTGCATCTCGCTCGATAACTCTCTCCTGGTTGTGGCGCGCACGGTTGATGCTCTCTAACGTCGCATGGGTCATCACACACAAACCACTCCCGCTCCCGCGCAGAATCATCGCACCGGCGAACATTGCGACGGGCCGTGCGCGCCAACCCGCCCAAAGGAAGGTGCATCGGTGATGCCCTCGGGAGCCAATGTTGGAGATCGGTCTGTCTCGCAAGGCAGGAACGCCTATTTGAATTTGCCCACGGTCAGCGCGCTGTTTCCGGCGTTCGAAGAGCGCGAACAATTCGACGATCGGTTGACGCGAGAGCTGTTGCGCGCCGATCGACGCGTTGCGGACGGCTCGGTAGTCCCCACGTTCGACCGTGCCTCATTCAAAAACGAGCTGGCGGAGTTCGATTTTCTGAAGCCGCGCACACTTGATGAGCTGTTGTCGTGGACTATCGCGCAGATGGAAACCGGACTGGTTCACGTGACCCATCCGCGTTATTTCGGCCTGTTCAATCCAGCGCCGACGTTTCCAGCCCAATGTGCCGATCGCATTGCCGCGGTGTTCAATCCCCAACTCGCCAGTTCCGCGACTTCTCCCGCTGCGGTCGAGATAGAAGCTCACGTTATTCGTGCGATTGCGCGCCGCGCGGGTCTTCCGGCGGATTCCGCGGGGCATTTCGCTTCCGGCGGCTCCGAAGCCAATTACACCGCGCTGCTGTGCGCGCTGACGCGAGCGAATCCCGAGTTCGCGACCTTGGGTGCGCGCGCTTTCAAGGGCGCGCCGGTGTTTTACGTTTCGAGAGAAAGTCATCTCGGCTGGATCAAGATCGCGCATCAAGCGGGAATCGGCCGTTCGGCGGTCCGCCTGGTTGCGACC
The DNA here is from genome assembly GCA_035506935.1 of Binataceae bacterium (SeqCode). Taxonomy (GTDB): domain Bacteria; phylum Desulfobacterota; class Binatia; order Binatales; family Binataceae; genus DATJOQ01. The sequence goes on from DATJOQ010000445.1 coordinate 2,361, forward strand.
GACGGCTGGGGACAGATGGATATCGACGCGCTGGGTGACGCGATTGATGCCGATCGTCTGCAGGGCAATGTGCCGGTGATGATCGCTGCCACAGCGGGCACTACCAACGCCGGTATGATTGATCCGCTTACGCAATGCGCAGAGATCGCCCGCTCCGCCGGGGTTTGGTATCACGTTGACGCCGCCTGGGCTGGCGCCCTGATAGCGTCCGAGTCGTTGCGCGGTGTGCTCGCGGGCATTGAGCTCGCGGATTCAGTCACGATCGACGCGCACAAGTGGCTCGCGACCACGATGGGGTGCGGAATGTTTCTGACCCGTCATCCCTCGATGCTGGCTTCCACGTTTCAGGTTTCGACCAGCTTCATGCCATCGAGCGTGCCCGATCTCGATCCGTATTTGACGTCAGTGCAATGGTCGCGCCGATTTCTCGGCCTGCGCCTGTTCCTGCCGCTGGCTGCGGCTGGGTGGGCCGGATACGGGCAGCACGTTGAGCGTTCGATTGAATTGAGCGCTGTTGTTGCGAACGAATTGGTCACGCGGGGCTGGCTTTTGGCCAACGACTCGCCGCTCGCGGTGGTATGCGTCAAGCCGCCACGCGGCTCCGATAACGTGCGCTCGATCGTGGCCCGCGTTGTCGCCACGGGAAGCGCATGGATTGCCGCGGCGACATTCGAGGGAGAAGACATCATCCGGATCTGTGTCACGCACGGCGAAACAACTACCGCCGACATCGCAACTTTGATCAACACGCTGGAGGCCGCGCTCTGATGGCTAAGGTCGTAAACAATTCCTGCAACTCGCCCAAAAATCGGATCGTGGTTATCGCCGAGCGCCTGTTGCAACAGCGCTCGATCAACCACGCGCTGTCGGACGAGGACAACTTCGAAGACGTCGGCATGAACTCGCTGGATATGGCCAAGCTCGTGCTGCTGGTGGAGGACGAGTTCGGGTTGGTGCTCGGCAAGCGCGATATCACGCCGGCCAACTT
>DATJOQ010000446.1:0-5814 GCA_035506935.1 Binataceae bacterium (SeqCode)
GAGGGCCGGCGAGTGACGGTGCGCGCCTGGTGCTATTCGATTGTCGGTGTCGGCGGCAATGTCGTACCGGTATATCTGCTTGACACCGATGTGCCGGGAAACGATCCGTACGATCGCCGCCTGACTGACTATCTCTATGGAGAAGATCAGCGCTACCGCCTGTGTCAGGAGATGGTGCTTGGAGTCGGCGGCGTCCGGATGCTGCGCGCGTTGGGCTTCGATCAAGTGGCCAGTTATCACATGAACGAGGGCCATTCCGCGCTCCTGGCACTGGAATTGTTCACCGGGGAGATTGAGCATTCATCGAATCATCGCGAGCGAGCGCTGGAACGAGTCAGGCGCAAATGCGTATTCACTACCCACACTCCAGTTCCCGCAGGCCACGATCAGTTTCGGCTGGATTTGGCGCAATCAGTTTTGGGCAGCGAGCGTTTGCACGTTCTGTCATCGCTTGGTTGCTGCGACAACGCGCTCAACATGACGCGGGTTGGCCTCGCCCTGAGCCATTACGTCAACGGCGTCACCGAACGCCACGGCCAGGTTTCGCGCACCATGTTTCCCGGCTACCCGATAAGCTCGATCACCAACGGGGTGCACTCGGCGACCTGGACCGCGCCAAGCTTGCAGGCGCTTTTTGATAAGCACATTCCTGATTGGCGGAGAAATTACCTGTCGCTGCGCTACGCGATTGGCATACCAGCGGACGCCGTGCGTCAGGCTCACGAAGAAGCCAAGCGCCGGCTATTCGACGAGATCAACCGCGTAACCAACGCCGGCTTCGACCATCACGCGCTCACTATCGGCTTTGCCCGTCGCGCCGCGGTCTATAAAAGACCGACGCTCATCTTTCGTCAGCCTGAGCGCCTGCGTCAGATCGCGCAGCGCCATGGCCATTTGCAGATCGTCTACGGCGGCAAGGCCCATCCGCACGATCATGAAGGCAAGGCGCTAATTCAACAGATCTTGAATTGGCAGAAGCAGCTTCGTCCGGCGGTCAAAATCGCCTACATGCCGAACTACGACATGCGTCTTGGACGGCTGCTGACCTCGGGCGTCGACCTATGGCTGAATACGCCCAAGCCGCCTCACGAAGCCTCGGGAACCAGCGGAATGAAGGCGGCTCACAATGGAGTACCCAGTCTGAGCGTGCTCGACGGATGGTGGCTGGAGGGCTATGCCGAAGGCGCCACCGGATGGTGTATCGGATCGCGCGATCACGGCGCCGACCGCAGCGACGAAGAAGATGCGCTGGAATTATATCGTGTGCTCGAGGAAACCATCCTCCCGCTTTATTACGGACGGCCCGATCGCTGGGTAGAGGTGATGCGCTCAACCATCGCCTTGAACGCATCGGTGTTCAACACTCATCGGATGCTGGAGGAATACTTCGTGCTGGCGTACCAGGAGCAACGACACCTGCAACAACAAGCGGGAAGCGCTTAGGCGAGGATCTCGACGAGGATGACAGTTCGGCGATCGATCGACGCCACCGTCAATGAGTTCCGAGCACCGTGAAACCCTTCGACTTCAAAACCTCGGCCACGTGTTCGACGTCCTTGGTTCGCATCAGCATGTAGAACACCCGGTTCTCGTCCCACTTCTCACGATAAGTGCCGACGCTCAATATCTCGCTGCCGATAGCCGCGATCGCTTTTGCCGCATCTCCGAGATCGTGAGGAGCGCCCTTCAGCACCAGGTCGACGCGTGCAACGCCTTCTTCCGTCGCTCCCATCACTTCGAGGAAGGCTGACAGGATATCGCTGGTAGTAATGATTCCGACCAGCTTGCCATCCTCGACCACCGGCAGGCCGCCGATTTTTCGCTTGAGCATCAGTTGCGCCGCGGACTCAATCGTGGTCGACGGCGTTACCGTTACCAGGTCTTCGCTCATCGCGGCGGTTATCTTGGTGCGCTCCTCATGGCCGAGATGAGCACGCATGTCGCGATCAGAGGCGATGCCGACAAGTTCCCCGTCTTTAACCACTGGCAGGCGCCTGAATTTTCCCGCCTGCATCTTTGCCTGTGCCGACGCAAGGGTCTCCTGAGGCGCTACCGTCACCGGATTCGGCGTCATCCGCTTGCCGACCAACATCTTTGATATCCTCCCCTTGGGAAAGGTTCCGTGCGACGATTCTAGGCGCTCAGGAAGAACATTGCGATATCGGCGTTCAGGTTTGGATCGTCGTGCACCTCTTCGCCCAATTCGCTGTTCAAGCAGATCTCGCGCAGCACGCGGATTCCGATCGCGTTACACAGCTCGCGCACGTCGGTGATCGAAGCGAAACGCCGATTCGGTGTATCGTACCATTCGTAGCTGTAATGGCCCGCCGCTCGGGGCGAGCGCCCCTGTTCATAAAGCATGTGGCGCAGTTTGCGATAAGCGAAGTTGGGGAAGCTCACGATCCCAAGCTTGCCGACGCGAGTGATCTCGCGAAGGATTCCCCTGGTGTCCGTAATGCATTGCAGCGCCTGCGAAAGCACCACGACGTCGAACTGATGGTCGTGGAAACTGGTCAATCCACGGTCGAGGTCGGCGTGGATGACTTCGAGTCCGCGCGAAACGCATTGCAGCACTGCCTGTTCATCGACTTCGAGGCCGACCACGCGACGGTGGCCTTTGGCGATTAGCTCAGCCATCAAGTCGCCGCTGCCGCAGGCTAAATCGAGCACGCTGCTGCCACCCGGAATCTCATCAACCAGGATGCGCAGATCCACCCGGTCGCCCTGGAACAGCGAATCCGATAAGGCTTGCGGCGCCGGTGCCGGATGAAACTCCTGGCGGCCGAGTGGCAGAGTAAGATGCTCGAAGAATCCGCGGATCAATCCGCCATAGGTGTCGACGCTGTCCGCGAGCAGAAACGCGTCGTGACCGGCGTGGCTCGTGACCTCGCAATACGAAACTGATTTGTCGAGCGCGAGTAGCGCGTCGGTGATTTGCCGGCTCTGGGCGGGTGGAAACAGCCAATCGCTCGAGAAGCTCACCACCAGCCATTTACATTGCGAAGGGGCGAGCGTGGATCGCAACGCCTGCTGCGTTTCACCGAGGTCGAACAGATCCATCATCATCGACAACGTCACATAACTGTTCGCGTCGAAGCGCTCGACGAATCGATCGCCCTGGTACGCGAGGTACGCGCCGACCGAAAATTTCTTCTCGAATGCGGTCGGCACCTCTCGCGGATGCAGCCTGCTGAGGTCGAATTTCGCCGTCATCGATTCGGGCGATAGATAGGTGATGTGGCCCAGCATCCGCGCCAGCGCGAGTCCAACCGTCGGCCCTTGATCGTTATAGTAGTGCCCGCCCTGATAATGCGGGTCCTGCATGATCGCGTTGCGCGCCACCACGTCGAAGGCAAGGGCCTGTGTAGTGAGACGCGGCGAAGTCGCGATCGCGGCGCATCCCCGGACCCGGTCCGGATGGCGGATCGCCCAGGTCATTGCCTGATGGCCTCCAAGCGAGCCGCCAATCACCGCCAGCAGCTTGTCGATTCGCAGATGGTCGACCAGGCGCCGTTGCAGCTCGACCGTGTCGGCGGTTGTTATCGTGGGGAAGTTCGAGGCATACGGCTCGCCGGTTGCTGGATCGAGGCTGTTCGGCCCGGTGGTGCCGCGACATCCGCCGAGCAGGTTCGAGCAGATGACGAAGTAACGCCTGGTGTCGATGAAGCGGCCGGGGCCGACCACCACGTCCCACCATCCAGGAAGGTCCTTGTCGTCGTGGCGCGCTACATGCGAATCGCCGCTGATCGCGTGGCAGATCAGTACAGCGTTGTCGCCAGCCGCGTTCAGCTCGCCATAGGTCTCGTAGGTGATCGTAACGCTCGGCAACTCACCGCCGAGCTCGAGCCTAAGCGGCGTGTTGAACGTGACGCGTTTCGCATGAGCCAGCGGCGCGCCGGTGCGCGCCGCATCGCTGCTCTCAAAATCTTGCGGCTCACTCGCCGAACGGCTGAGCGGCCGCTTGGAATGGGATTTCACTGACCACTATCGTTGCGAAGCCGCCAGCGCCTGGTCAAGGTCATCGATGATATCCTCGACGTCCTCGATTCCGACGCACAGGCGGATGAACTCCGGCGTGACACCGGTGTGCGCCTGCTCCTCCCGCGTGAGCTGCGAATGCGTGGTCGAGGCCGGATGAATCACCAGCGTCTTGGCGTCACCGATATTCGCCAGATGGCTCAGCAGCTTCACGTTATTAATGAATTTGACGGCTGCATTAAAACCGCCCTTGATGCCGAATCCCAGAATAGCGCCCTGGCCCTTAGGGAGATATTTGCGCGCGTTCTCGTAATCCTTGTGGCTTGGCAGACCGGGATAGTTCACCCAGTCGACGGACCGATGCTTCTCCAAATACTGCGCGACCTGAAGCGAGTTTTCGCAGTGTCGCGGCATCCGAACATGCAACGTCTCGAGTCCCTGTAGAAAAAGAAATGCCGCGAACGGGCTCATGCATGCCCCCGTGTCGCGCAGCCAATGCGTTCGGATATGCAGGATGTACGCGATATTGCCGACCGGCCGGAACGCCTCTTCGAATACCATCCCGTGATACGAGGGGCTGGGCGCGCAGAACTCAGGCCACTTTTTCGGATTGTCCGCCCACTTGAAACGCCCGCTATCCACAATCGCGCCGCCGATATGCGTGCCGTGCCCGCCGATATACTTGGTGGTCGAATAGACCACGATGTCAGCGCCGTCATCGATCGGCCGATACAGCATCGGCGTCATCACGGTGTTGTCGATTACGACGGGCAAGCCGTGGCTGTGAGAGACGTCCACCAGCTTGCGGAAATCGGGAACGTCATTCTTGGGATTGCCGAGCGTTTCCAGATAAACCAGCCGGGTATTGTCGTCGACCAATCGGCTGATGTCATTCGGCTTCGACGGATCGAAGAAGCGCACCTCGACCCCCAGCAATTTGAGCGTTTGCGTGAAGAGCGTCCAGGTGCCGCCGTAAAGGCTCGTGGCTGACACGATATTCTGACCGCTATGCGCGATCGTCAGTATCGCCGCGGTAATCGCCGCCTGACCCGACGCGAATGCCAGCCCCGCCGCGCCACCGTCGAGCGCTGCCAGGCGCTTCTCCAGCACGTCGTTGGTCGGATTCATCAGGCGGGTGTAGATGTTGCCGAACTCTTTTAATGCGAACAGATTCGCGGCGTGATCGGTGTCGTTGAACACGTAGGATGAGGTCGCGTAAATCGGTACCGCACGTGCGTTGGTGGCGGGGTCTACCTGCTGTCCGGCGTGGAGAGCCAGCGTGCCCAATCGATAGCGTGAAGCGGTGTCTGTCATGGAAGCTCCTCCTGAGATAGCCGATAGGAATGATAGAGATATGCTGATCGCCGGTCAACCCAATCTGGCTAGGGCGAGGTCGTCGGCGCTTCAAATAGGACGGCAGCCAACCGCAGAACTCAGCCGTAGCTACTCGCGCGAACCGGATTCATCAGCGATTCTTTTTCAGCACCGCTTTGGCAGTTTCCACCACGTGCTCCGGTGTGAAGCCGTATTCGCGCATCACGATCGGTCCCGGCGCCGAAGCGCCAAAGTGATCCACGCCGATAATCGCGCCGTCGGATCCGACATAGCGTTCCCAGCCGAACGGAGACGCCGCCTCGACGCTGACCCGCGCGCGCACACTCGGGGGAAACACCGTGTCGCGATAAGACTGCGGCTGCAGTTCGAACAGCGCCCAACACGGCATCGATACCAGGCGGCTTCGGATTCCTTCCTTGACCAGCCGTTGATGCGCTTCGAGCGTGAGCGACACTTCCGATCCGGTTGCCATCAGGATCAGTTCGGGCGATGAACCGTCGG
>DATJOQ010000447.1:0-4210 GCA_035506935.1 Binataceae bacterium (SeqCode)
GCCGGCGGCGGATCGTGCTGCCCTCGCCCGATACGCGCGAGTCAATAACCCGGTTTTGGCTACTGCGGCAGAAGGGACATCGCATACTTGGTATGGCGCCGTTTCACGGCCGGTCAGGCGAGTTGCCGAGCCGCTTTCCGACAGGCGACCAAGCGGGGCTCAAGAAGATTTAGCGGAAGGGCCGGCGCGATGGCGATCAGGAGTCGTTGGGCGCGGCGTCCCGCGCTGCAGGCGTCGCGAAGAGCAACCACCGTCGCCGGCCGCGCGGTTCGCCGAGGCGGCTCAGCTCTTGCGGGCCTCGATATAGCTGACGACGTCTTTGACCGTGCGGATCTTCTCGGCATCCTCGTCCGAGATCTCCATGCCGTACTCTTCCTCCAACGCCATCACCAGCTCAACGATATCGAGTGAGTCGGCGCCGAGGTCCTCGATAAAGGAGGCTTCCGGAGTCACCTCGTCGGCGGCCACGCCGAGTTGCTCGCTGATAATTTCCCGAACCCTGTTTTCTACCTCTCCAGCCATCGTTGCCAATTCCCTCCTGGCGCCGGCGTAAAGATAAGCTTACAGAGCATAGGGACTTGAAGCCTCGGTAGCAAGTTCGCGAATAGCTGGGTCAAACGGATAATCAGCCGACGACGATCGCCGCCTGCAGCGCCTTCAGCGACGCCAAATCCTCGAACGGATAGACCTTCAGATTCTTGTTGATTCGTCGCATCAAGCTCGCGAGCACTTTGCCACACCCAATCTCGATCGCCGCTTCCACCCCTGTCGCCGCCAGCGACGTCATCGATTCCTCCCATCTGACCGGCGCCGTGATCTGCTCCAGCAGCAGCGGCACCACGCGGCCTTCATCGCGATTTACCGTTCCGGTGACGTTCGCGATCACGCCGAACTTAAGCGGCTTGACCGTGAGCTTTTGCAGCACCGGGCCCATACCGTCGCGCGCCGGCTGCATCAAAGCGCAATGAAACGGCGCGCTGACGTTGAGCTCCACCGACATCTTGCTGCCGCGACTCTTGGCAATCTCGATCGCCCGCCTAACGGCGTCGGCGTGGCCCGCGATCACGATCTGCCCTGGCGCATTCAGATTTGCGGGTACCGCGAAATGGCCGCCGCTCGAAGCTTCGGTACAAATCTCGTTCACCACGGCGGGTTCGAGCCCCATCAGCGCCGCCATTGAGCCTTCGCCCGCCGGACACGCCTCCTGCATCAGCCGTCCGCGCTCGCGCACCGCGCGCAACGCGTCGGCGAAGTCCAACGCTCCCGCCGCGACCAGCGCGCTGTATTCTCCGAGGCTATGCCCGGCCGCAACCTCGGCCTGGATTCCGCACTCGGCTTCGAGCACGCGCCGCGCCGCGATCGAGGTCGCCAGAATCGCCGGCTGCGTATTGGCCGTGAGCCGCAGCGATTCTTCCGGTCCCTCGAAACACATGCGCGACAGCGCGAATCCCAGCGCCTCGTCGGCTTCTTCATATGTCGTGCGCGCAGTCGCGAAATTCGACGCCAGCTCGCTACCCATTCCGACTCGTTGCGATCCCTGGCCGGGAAACAAAAAAGCGTACTTCATTTAGCTCGCGTGATTGACGTGCGTCAGGACGGATTCTTAGGTGGACGGTTATCAGGCGCCGGCGGTCCCATCTCGTCGGCCGGCTTCAACGCCCGATCGTGCGGCGCACTCGCGCTCGCGCTTGTACCATTGACCGGATGCTGCGTCAGGTCGGCTATCGATTCGTCCCCACGATGGAGCTTGAGCTTGTCGTCATCGTGTTTGTTGAGCGGCCCGGTCGAGCGCGGGCTGATAACAGCCTCGTCCGGACCATGCCCCGAACCGCGTTTGCTGCGGTCCGCTTCCCTGCCATGCCGCTGCAGGCGCTCGCGCACGCGAGTAAACAACCCGCGGACGCCTTTGCCCTTTACCGGAATCGCGAGCGGCACCCTGCCCAGCATCTCGACGATCGCCGGATTCACCTGCTTGATCAGCGCCTGGTCGGCGGCCGTGCGCAAGGCGTTTCGGATCGCGCGCGCATTGGACGAGCCATGCGCGATGATCGCAACCCCGTTGACTCCCAAAAGCGGCGCGCCGCCGTACTCGGATTTGTCGAAACGATCGCGCAGAGCCGCGATACGCTTGCGTATCAGCAGATACGCCAGGCTCCCGCGGATGCTCGGGCTGAATAGCTCGCGCAGATTACCAAACGCGAACTGCGCGAACCCTTCCATCGTCTTCAGCACGACGTTCCCGGTAAATCCGTCGGTCACCACCACGTCGACCTTGCCGATATTGATATCGCGCCCCTCGACGTAGCCGATATAGTTGAGGTCGTCCGTCATCGAGCGCAGCGTCGCGCCGGATGCCCGCGTCACTTCCGTCCCCTTCGAATCCTCTTCCCCGTTCGACAGGATTCCCACCCGTGGGCGCGGCAGTTTCATCACATGATGCGCATACAAGCTGCCCATCACCGCGAACTGCACCAGGTTGAACGGCTTGACGTCGGTGTTGGCGCCGGCGTCGATCAGCAGCACCAGCCCGTCGCTCGACGGCACTGGCGTCGCAATCGCCGGGCGGTCGACTCCCGGCAGCGTTCCGAGTATCACCATCGCCGCGGTCATCATCGCGCCCGAATTGCCCGCGCTCACCACCGCGTCGGCCTCGCCGCGCTTGAGCAGCTCGTAGCTCACGTGCATCGACGATTCGTGCTTGACCAGGATCGACTCGAGCGGCGAGTCCTCCATCGTCACCACTTCGGCGGCGTGCTCGATCGCGATGTTGAGCCCCTTCGCGTTATGCTCGGCGAGCTCCTTCTCGAGCTTGGCCCGATCGCCAACCAGGATTACGCCGATTCCCAGTTCGCGAGCGGCCGCCACCGCGCCTTCAACCGTGGCGCGTGGCGCGTAATCGCCGCCCATTGCGTCGAGCGCAACTTTCAAGGAACCACTCCGGCCGCCTACTCCCGCGCCTCGGCCATTTCGCGGCCGCGATAGCTGCCGCAATGCTTGCACACGCGATGCGGCATGCGCGGCTCGCCGCACTGCGGGCAGGCGCTGGGATTCACCGCGGTCAGCGCGTCATGCGCGCGCCGCTTGTTGCGCTTCGAATGAGAGGTACGTCGCTTGGGTACGGGCATCGGCAATATTCCTTCTGTTATTGGGCTCCGCCAGCTTCTGTTGACTTGAAATGAACCAGCGTCAGGAACGCTGGACTTTGAGCGAACGTAGAATTGCTAAACGCGGATCGGGAGCGGTTGCGACGCACGCACACGAGTCGCGGTTAAGATTGGCGCCGCATCGCGGACACAACCCGCGGCAATCTTCCTTGCACAGCGGACGGGTCGGCAGCGCCAGCAGCACCTGTTCGCGGATCAGCGGCGACAGGTCGATCTCCTCGCCTTCATAGAACGAGAATTCAAGATCCTCGGCGCGCAGACCGCTGTCCGGATCGCCTGCCGCCTTCGGCGCCAGCACGAAGCGGAACGAGCGGTTGCTCGACGTGTCGAATTCCTCGGCGCAGCGCGCGCATGTGGCCTGGGCGGGCGCTTCCAGCGCGCCCGAGAACACCACGTCCATCCCCGAGCGATAATAGTTCAGATGCAGGGCCACCGGATCGGTCAAATGGTATTCGCGGATCGGACCCCGCTCCAGCAGGCGATTAATTTCCCCTACCGGCTCCGCCAGGTCCAGTTCCTTGGCCTCGGCAGTAATATCATCTATTAGGAGCTTCACTGCGAATTCCCCATCCTCGCGAACCCCAAGCAGAACTTCATTATCGCACGGATTGGAGACGGTTCAAACACGGCTAGCACACAACCGGACAGCCGCCTCAGTCGCTGTCGTCCGCCATTGTCACGCTCTAGCTCGCAACTCGCTTACCTAATCCCGAACTGACGCCGACGCGAGGGCAATCCGGCAGCAGCGTGCAGCTATCGCATCGCGGCTTGCGCGCCAAACACACGCGACGCCCGTGCAGGATTAGACGCATCGAAAACGGCGTCCATTCCCGCTCCGGCAGGATCTTTTGTAAATCCAGCTCGATCTTGTCCGGATCTTTTTGCTTGGTCAGCCCGAGCCGAAACGATACTCGCCGCACGTGCGTGTCGACCACCACTCCCGCTTTGCCGAACACATGTCCCAGCAAAACGTTGGCGGTCTTGCGCCCGACTCCGGGGAGCGTCACCAGCTCCTCCATCGTCGACGGCAGCTCGCCGCCGAATCG
>DATJOQ010000448.1:0-7934 GCA_035506935.1 Binataceae bacterium (SeqCode)
GGTGAAAGTGCCGCCAACGTCAACGCCGAGCCGGTATGACATACCTACTTCACTATATCCGCAGAGTCGCCGCGGCAATCTATTTTGGTTTTGGAAGGGAATTAAGGCGCGACCAGCGGAGCATCGAATCTATCAGCTTCCCGGGAAATGAAGGTGGGGACGCGCGTGTCGGGAACCGGATTGAGCGAAGCTGATTCGCCTGCTGATCTCTTGAGCGATCTATGCGATGGCGTTATCGAAGAGAGACAGATATCACAATTTTCTTCGACGTGAGAGGAGCCGTGCCGCACTACACCGCCCAGGCGTAGTATGTTGGGGGCTCTTTGTGTCATCGGCTGCGTGCGACCGTCTCGTAAAGGTCGAGGTTATCGCTGAGCGAAGTGAATGGCGGGATTCATAGACCATCAATTCGGCGTCCACAGGCCGCTGGCCTGGTTGGATCGATTCGAAGCGCTACTGGCACACGAACTTGCTCCCAGCGCGCGGAAAATCCGCACTGCGTTGCGCATGTCTGCGATTGTGACAATCGCGATTGGACTCGATGCGAGTTGTCACGTCAACACTCCGCTGGGGGCGATAATTGCCTGGATTCTGGCGGGTGCCGGGCCGATGATGTCGATTCGCAAGGCCCTCACATGGCAAATCGCGGTGATGCTCTGTCTGATAGCGGCGGTGGTGATGGCGCGCGCATTCGTCGAGGCGCCGTGGTTGATGCTGCCGTTTATCTTCGCGTGGGTCTCATTTTCAACCTACCTGGGTGCGACGCGCAAGCTCGGCGCGGGCCTGGTGATTATACAGATCGTATGCCTCATCACGTTCTACGACGTGGCTTTTTTACCTCAGGAAATCGGCTGGAACGCAGCAGCCTCGTTCGATGGTAGCGCGATTGCATTCGGCGTGATCGTCCTGTTCGACAACTGGTTGTGGCCGGACCCGGGCGAGCCAATCCTCATAGAGTCTCTCGGAGCGAGCATCGCGCGTACTCGTTCGCAGCTTCTTGAGGCTACGAACTTTTTTCTTGCCGGCGAAAGCGTCTCTCGACCGCCGTTGCCGGCAGCGACTTCCGACTTACCCGCACATATGGCGTTGCTCGATCAAGCAAGGGCCGAGGGCGTGTCCGAGCATCGCCGGGTGATCCTGCTTGCCGCGATCACGCGCACCGCCCGCATCAACTTCCAAATGGATCGTCTAATCGCCACGGTGCGCGAGAATCTCCCGCGAGAGATTCGCACGATGGTCCAGGGCGAAATTCAAAGAGCGGTGAACGCCATCGCCGCCGCGCTCGACGAGATCGCCGGCAAATTTGCCGCGCGCCTTGTTGGGGGCACGGACGAAAACAATCCCGACATGCGAACGCAAGTGCGCCTGGCGATGGACAATCTGGCCGCGCGCGTCATCGAGGTGAGATCGGCGTACATCGGCAAGGTCAGCTCGGCGGAAATCGAAAATTTCGCCGCCTTCATCGATTGTTTGGCTCTGCTGACCATGCACATCGAGCATCCACTGGATGAACCTCCGGGGCTCAGGGCAGCGGATCCGTCAAATAGTTCTACGCGTCAACTGAGCAGCGGTGCAGATCCCAGGCTTGTGCGTTATAGCCTGAAAGTCGGGTTATGCGTCGTGGTGGCCTATATATTCGGGCTGGTCAGCCGGCGTCCGGACTTATTCACTATGCTGGTGACCGTAATAACCATCGCGAATCCCACCTATGGAGCAACGCTGCACAAGGTATACCTCCGAATCGTCGGATTTGTTGTCGGAGGATCGCTTTCCCTTCTCGCGATCATCATCGTCTCACCTAACTTCGACACGCTCCCAAGCTATATGCTTGCGTCGCTCGCGGTCTTCTTTCCGTTTGCCTACTGTTCGCTCGGCAATGCGCGGATGTCGTACGTGGGCAAGCAAATGGGAATTGTTTTCTCGCTGGTGTTTGTTGGGTTGAGCCCGTCGGTTGATATCTACGAACCTCTGTGGCGCATTTGGGGCGTCTTGCTTGGTGTGTTTGTGGTGGCGATGGTTTTCCTTATGCTGTGGCCGGAATACGCCGGTGATTCCCTGCGGCCCAGACTGCAGAGAGTGCTTGCAAATATGCTCGCGCTGGCGCCCAGAGGCTCGGCTACGAACAGCGAGGATCAAATCCTGAACACGAACTCGGAAACGATGCGCATGTTGACCGAGTTTCTCGAGATCGCTGATGACGCGCGGATGGAAGGACGCAGATGCGCCGTCTACCATGAGGGGATCGTTGAAGCGGCCGGGACTCTTCGCGGGATTTCGAACCGGCTGTCCTCGATCGCGACAGCGCGGGTTCTAACTCAAATGCCGCAACTCGACCCCGTCGTGGAGTCTGCGCGCGACCGGGTGTTCAACGCGATTCGTGGGCAGCTTGCCTCATGGCTGGATTTCTTCAGCGGCCCCGAATGGTTCAGCGCCTCCGCTGCTCGCGCGCTCGCGCAAAGACTCTCAGCCGATGAGTTGGCAGAACCGCTCAACGAGTTCGCTTCGCAGTTGGAGGAGGGAGGCTTCGCCCGATTGGCATCGTGGCCGCTCGATCCGCGCCGCACGATGCTCGCGGAACTGGAGTCAAAGCGACGACTGGTGTCTCTATTCTCCGAGTTGAATCGGTATCTGGCGGACGTTCCCAACTCCCCACGACACGCTGCACGGATCGTTTCTTCCGAGCGCTGATTCATCTTGAGGGGCGCGCGGGATTAACGCAGCGCCGAATCGATCAGTTTCTGGAGATTCGCGGTATCGCCGCGGTCGGAGGCGGTTTCGCCAGCGCGGTCATAGATTAACCGTCCGGATTTGTCGAAGATCGCGAGCGTCGGGATATAGCCCGAGTAGTACTGATGAGCCAGTTGCTTTTGCGCGGGGGTGGCGCGTTTCAGATCGACCACCACGAAATGAACGCGCTCGCGATATTGAGGATAGAGCGCGACCAGGCGCTCGGCTTCGCGCGCGGTGTTCCAGCAGTTCGAGGTGCCGAAAAAGATCACGGTGGGAGTGTCGGAAGCGATGGTAGCGTCGGAGAGATCTTTGGCCTCGATCGGGAAATTCGGACTCGAGTCATTGGTGAACGAAAGATTCGGCGCGAGCGTCAGATCGGTTGCTGCGCGCAGCGGTCGCGCCATGGCGAGAATTAACAACAGCGTCGCAATCGCTCGAAGTTTCATTGGCGCCGCCCGCGAATCGGTGAATCGACAGGGCTGAAGAAAAAAATCGCCTGGCCGGTGCCGAGCGCCGCTTCGTACTCGCCGAATTGCGTGCCGCGCCAGTTCCACGATTCGCCGCCAAGCGCACCCGCCATCACGAGGTAATGCGAGAATCGTCCCTCGGGTGAGCAGTGCGCGCGGTAATCGGTGGCGGAGCGGAGCACCAATGCGTGGTCTCCAGACTTAAACCATTGCATTATTGTTTCGTCGTACAAGCGGTTGGCGGTCGAGCTGATGTCGTCGGGCGAGGCCGAGGCGTGCTCGAGTGCGTGATCGTAATCCCAGAAACGATGAGAGAGACCACCGGATGCGACGATAACTACACGCCGGTCGCTTCGGGCGATGGCTTCGCCTAGCGCAGCGCCGAAGGTCAGATCGTTTTCGATCGAGGCGGTCTGGCATACGCCGATCGAGAGCACGCGGCGGCGCGCGCTGGAGTTAAAGTAGTACATTACGTTCAGGGTCGGGTAATGGAGCGGCAGGCCGCGATGGGTGGAGGCGAGTGCGCGCAGGCCGTGAAGATGAGCAGCCTCCGCGATCAGCGCGGCGAGCTCGGGATCGCCGTGATAATCGTAGGGCAGCTCGTGGAGCATCTCGGGCAGCTCTTCCGAGGTATAGAGGCCGTGCAAGCGGGGATGGGCGTTGAGCACGTACTCGAGCGTAGTGAACCAGTGGGTGTCGATGAGCACGAAGGTGTCGAAATCGAGCGGATCGAGGCGTTCGCGCGCAAGCTGCGGCATCGCGTCGTAAAAGGTGGTGACGTGCTTGCCCATGTAAGCCGCGCGCGCCGCGGGGTCGAGGATCATCAGGCGCGGAACGTGGGTGGTGAAGATGGCGGCGACGATTTCACCCATCGGAAGGTTCGCCGCAGCTCATGTGGATAGGCGTGGCTTGGTGCAACGCTCGGCCCTCAAGCCAATATTATCAGGTCGCCGAGCTTGCTCCAGCGCTTCGCTGTTCGGATCGGCTGCGCCGAAAGATTCGCGGAGATCGCTCGCGTGGTCGGCGGCGATCTCCACGGAATCGCATCAAAAAAACTATTTGAAGGTCCCGCGCAGAGTAACCTTCTGCGGACTATTCGATGCGCTATCGACGACGCGGAATTGCTCGTCCTTGTTTCCCGACCTTTGGGGATTAAAGGCTATCGAATAGGTGCATGACTGTCCGGCGCCCAGGGTCGACGAGCAGGTCGAAGCGGCAATCCGAAAGTCGAGTCCAATCGAGGTGCTCTTGATGGTGAGGGTCGAGCCGCTGCCGTTGGTAAGCGTAACTACGCTGACCGCAGCCAGTTGGCCAACACCAAGCGTGCCGAAATTCAGCGACGAAGGCGTCAGAGAGACGACGCCATTTGACTTCGGAGTCGGGGTGCTCTTGGGCGTTGGAGTCGCGGTCGTCTTGCCCTTGCTCGTGGGGGTTGCGGTCGGTGTGATGGTCGGAGTTGGCGTTGTCACCGAGCCGCCGGAACCGACCGCGTAGAGATTATCGTCAAGCGAGCCGATGTAGACGGTGCCGTCAGAGCCGATCGCGGGCGAGGATTGATCCGAGGAGTGATCGTTGCCGTCGGGCGTGTACATCCATTTCTCGGTGCCGCTGGAATTTAGCGCGTAGACGACGCCGACCGCACCGCCGACGTAGATCGTGCCGTCGGCGCCGATCACGGGCGAGGTGCCGGCGGAAACATCGACGGTGGCGGGTGAGATCCATTTCTCAGTGCCTTCGGAGGTAACGGCGTAGAAGGTGCCGTTCCAATCGCCGAAGTAGATGGTGCCGTCGGAGCCGATCGCCGGCGACGACTCGATGATGTTGTTGGTGGCGAACACCCACTTCTGCGTGCCGTTAGGATTGACGGCGTAGAGCGAGCCATTGATGGAGCCGACGTAGATCGTGCCGTCGGAGCCGATCGCGGGCGAGCCAACCACTCCACCACTGCCGGCGGGGAACGTCCAGTTCACGGTGCCGGAGGAATTGATGGAGTAGAGATTACCGTCATCGCAACCGACGTAAATATTGCCGCTGGAATCGATTGCCGGCGATGAAACCACGTACGAGCCCACAACGAGCTTCCATTTCAGAGCACCACCGGATGTGACCGCGAACACCGTAAAACCGGCGGAACCGAAATAGATGGTGCCGTCGGAGCCGATCGCGGGCGATGAATCGATGTCATAGTGAGTGAGGAAGAACCATTTCTGGGTGCCGCTGGGAGTGAGCGCGTAAACGCCGCCGTAGCTCTTGCCGCCTTCGGAGCCGAAGTAGATGGTGCCGTCGGACCCGATCGCGGGCGAGGAGCGCACGATCGAGTTGGCCTGCGTGGTGAAGTTCCACTGCAAGGCGCCCGTGGGGCTGACCGCGTAAAGGTTACCGTCGTCGGAGCCGAAATAAATCGTGCCGTTGGTGCCGATCGCGGGCGAGGACTCGACATGGTTGCCGGCAGTGAACTTCCATTTGAGATGGCCGGTATTGCTGCTGGTGTTGAAGGGGCTCAGGCCGGTGTGGTTGAGATCGTGATGGAAGACGGGCCACGAGGTTGCGGTCGGGGCCAATTGCGCGCGCGACGAGGAGCCTATGGCGGCGGCCAAAATCGCGAACGTGAAGAATGCCAAAATCGCGATGGCGCCCAGCCGAGCGCGTCCCGCGGTGCGATTGATAGTCCGGTTCCCGATCCATCGATCAAACTGAGGATCCATAACCGACTCCTCTACTAAGAGTAGATTTCCGCGCCTTGGCTGCTAATTCGCGCCGGGCGCGACCAGCTCAGGTCAAACTGAGCGCTGCATCATCGTCTTGGGGCAGCAGTTTTTACTCTTTGACGACCCAAAAGCAAGTTTTAATCCCTCCACTAAATCCTTGCTTTATGCTGTCGGGTAATGTCCATTTTCGAGATTTGTGGCGTGAATCAGGACATTCCTGTCCAGCCGCCAGCCGCCTGGCACAATGCCGGCGACGGTCTCGCCGACGACGAGTTCATCAGATAGCTGCGGCAAATTTCGTTCATCCCTGCGCTGATTGGCGTCTCGTCAGGTCATTCGCTCACCTAACGCAATCCTGAATTTGGGTAGAGATGGCAGATCAACTTCGATCGAAGTCAAGAGCAAGGGATTGCGTGAAATGAAGCGAAGCTTGTTTGCGGATCGATTGTGGCAGGACGTAACGCGGCTCGTGCGCTCCGAGATTTCAACTCCATTGGCGTTACGCAATTCGATCGGGCTGGTGGTGCCGTTGGCGCTTGCAACCTGGCTCGGGCGTCCGTTCGCCGGGCTGGCCGGAGCGCTGGGCGCGCTGAACGTGGCGTTGTCCGACGGCGACGATTTTTATGCGTCGCGCGCCGGGCGCATGATCGTGTCGGCGATATGCGTGACGCTATCGGTGTTTGTCGGATCGATCACGGGAAATTCAGCCTGGCTCGCGATCGTCGCCGCGGCGCTGTGGAGTATCGCGGGCGGCTTGATGGTGGTGGTGGGCCCGCAGGCGGCGCAAGTCGG
The DNA here is from genome assembly GCA_035506935.1 of Binataceae bacterium (SeqCode). Lineage (GTDB taxonomy): Bacteria > Desulfobacterota > Binatia > Binatales > Binataceae > DATJOQ01. The sequence continues at coordinate 6,698 of DATJOQ010000448.1, forward strand.
GATCGTGAGCGTGATTTTATTGATCGTGTTCGCGGGACAGCCCGCGAGCGTGGCGCAATCGGCCGTGAACGCGTCGTGGGCGCTGGGCGGCGGCATGCTCGAGATCATCCTGGCGGCGTGGCCGTGGCGCAGCCGTTCGTTTCACGCGATCGTTCTGGCGGAGGCGTTTCGCACGCTGGCGACGCATACGCGCATCGGGCTCAAAGACGACGAGAGCATCCCGGCGGTGGGCGAGATGACCGAAGCGCATCATACGCTGACCGGGATCAGCAGCAACTTCAGCCGGACGATCGAGACCTATCGCGCGCTGCTGAATCAAGGCGAGCGAATAAGACTGGAGCTGGTCGCGCTACGCCATATACGTATCCAGCTCGGTGGAAAAAACAGCGACGCGATCAAACGCGAGCGCCTGCGCGGTCTCGCGCTGGCGGCGGCGGACGTGCTCGAGCAGACCGCGAATTGGCTGATCGATCCAGACTCGCCTAAAGGTGACGGAGTACTCTCACGCTACGAGGAGGCGGCGCGCGCGCTGCGCGCGGCTTTCGTTGATGACGGAAATGGACTGAAAGCGGCGGCTGCCGGGCACGTGCTGGCGCTCAGCGGGCAGATCCGCGCGGTGATCAAGCTCCAGCAGATCGGGTTGGGCTACGACAAGAGGCGCAGCGAACGTACGCCGGTGCCATCGATAGATGTCTGGCTGAAACATCATGTGGAGACATTGCGCGCGAACCTGAGTTTGCGCTCGGCCGGATCTCGTCACGCGATTCGTCTCGCGGCGTGCGTGGCGATCGCGGAAATCTGGGCGCGCACGACCCGGTCGCGCTTCGGATTCTGGATACCGATGACGGCCGCGATCGTGCTGAAGCCGGATTTCGCGGGGACGTTCGGCCGAGGTCTCGCGCGCTTTATCGGGACCTTCGCCGGGATGATCGTAGCGTCGGTGTTGCTGCGTTTCGTGTTCGGAATGAAACTCGTCTGTATCGGGCTCTGCGGCATCTTGATGTTCGCGATGAGAAGCGTGGGGCGCGCCAATTACACGCTGATGGTGGGGTCGATCACCGCGCTGATCCTGATACTGCTCACGTTCCTGGGTGCGCCGCCGGCCCAAACGGTGATGCTTCGCGGCGAGCAAACGATTATCGGCGGAGGAATCGCGCTGCTGAGTATCGCGCTGTGGCCGACCTGGGAATCGAAACTGACACCGCTGGCGCTGGCGGACCTGTGCGACGCGCTCAAA
>DATJOQ010000449.1:0-36918 GCA_035506935.1 Binataceae bacterium (SeqCode)
TCAGCAGCCGCGCCATCAATCGCGGCGGCAGCTTACCGCATTGAAGCCCGCTCTTTCCCGCCATAAGTTCGATATGTTAGTCGCGATTACGCAAAACTTGGAACCAATACATACCACCGCCACTGAAGCCGCCGCCGACCCTGCGCCTGAGCTCGCGCACGCGGCGATCGATCAAGCAACCATACCGCCTGACCACCGCGTCACGGCCGATCCGGGATGGCTCGACGCGCTGGCCCGGCCCACCATCGCGATACCATTGCTGCTCGCCTTCGGCCTGATCCTGTTTATCGTCAATCTTGGCGGCTATCCGCTCTATACTAAGGGCGAGCCGCGCGAGGCGGTGATCGTGCTGAACATGGTCCAGGGCGGCGGCCTGATTCTGCCGATGCGCGCCGGGGTCGAGCTTCCGTCCAAGCCGCCCCTGATGCATTGGCTCGCGGCCGCGCTCTCGGTCCTCGCTGGCCGGGTCAACGAATGGACCGTGCGATTGCCCTCGGCCTCGCTCGCGGTACTCGGGATACTGGTCTGCTATCTCTACGTGCGCCGGCTGTTCGACGACCGCAGCGCCCTGCTGTCGGCTCTGATGCTCGGCAGCACGCTTCAATACCTGCAGGCAGGAAGCGGCGCACGCGTCGATATCACGCTCACCTTCTTCATGGAGATCGCGTTCTTCGAATTCCTGATGGTCGCCGAAGGGCTCACCGAACGGCGCCTGCCGCTCTACTTCGCGATGGCCGCGGCGGTGCTGGCCAAGGGACCGGTAGGCGTCGTGTTGCCGGCCGCGGTCGCCGCAATTTGGATCGCGATCGAGCGCCGCTTCGATCTGATCCATCGCCTGAAGCTCGTCCAAGGCGCGATCATCCTGTTCGTCTTCGCTGGCGGATGGTACCTCGCCGCGATCCGGGTCGGCGGCGCGTCGTTTTTCCGCAAGCAAATCCTGATGGAGAATGTTTTCACTTTTCTCCATAGCCGCAAGCTGAGCGGCGGCCACGCCCATCCGTTTTACTATGTCGAGCTGTCACTGCTCGCCGGCTTCTTTCCCTGGTCGATATTCATTCCCGGTATCGCGATCGTATTCGGCCGCAAGCCGTACCTCTCGAATCCGCGCATCCGCTACCTGATCGTCTGGATCGCAACCGTACTGGTGTTCTACAGCGTCGCGCACAGCAAACGCGGCGTCTATTTGCTCGCCCTGTATCCGGCATTGGCAGCCGCGATCGCGCTCTTTCTGGTCGACGCTATCGATAGATCGCAACTCCGCCCGCGATGGGTCACGCCCGTTTCGCTCGCCGCCGGCGGGTTTTTTCTGATCGCCGCCACCGCCGCGCTGTTCGGTGTCGCGATACTCGATCTATCGCCCTCTACCCTCGGCAATTGGCTTGCGCGATTCGGCGTCCGCGCCACGACCCTGCTGCCCGCGCTTGCCCATCGGATGCACACCCTGCCGGCGCTGCTCATCATCGCGGCGATCGCCGCTTTGGGCGTTTATCTTTTGCGCTCGCAGCCGCGAATCCAAAATACCGTCCTCGCGATCGCAGCGGGTGTAGCGTGCATGACGCTTGCCGCGAACCTGTTCGTCGCCGCCGCTATCGCCGACGCGCTCTCGCTTAAGCAGTTCACCCACGACGCGATGGCGATAATCGACGGCCATAGCGTCGCCTATCAGGGCACGCTCAATTACGACTTCGCCTTCTACAGCGGCAAAACCATTCCAATTGTCATGAACGCCGATACTGCTACCGCGGATTATCTGCTGATGTGGGCAGACAATTATCACCTGCTCACAGCCAGCGCCCGCAACAATTTCCCGATTGCGCTGAAGAGCGGCCCGACCGACCTCGACGGCAGCGGCGGGATGCTCCTGCTCAAGCGCGCAGCGCCAGCTCCTTCGGGATCAGTCTGAGCCGCAACCATCGCCGCGACCCCTCAGCCGCTGTCGCTTCCCGCAGCGGATTCAATCCCCTCTCCCGCATCTCTTTTTTGTCATCCTGAGAAAAGCGAGTCCGCGAGCGGAGTCGCTGCGCTCAGGATGACGACACGTAGAAGGCGAAGCGATTTTTACGTTCGGATTCTCGTCATGCAGCCGAAGTTCACGACAGCCTGGCCGCGCGGCGCGCCGACGCCGCTTTCACCAATCGCGGCAGCACCGCCGCCGCGCCGCCGCGCAAGCTCACGTCGCATAGCTGCGAGATCTCGCTTTCGTACAAATTGACTTCGATCAGCCGTCCGCCGCGCTGCTTCACTTCGAGCGCGAATCCCGCCGCCGGATAGACCGTAGCCGACGTTCCTGCCACCAGCACCAAATCCGCCTGCGACGCGTGCCGCGCGCATCGCTCGAGCACGTCGGGCGGGATCGGCTCGCCGAACGCCACCGTATCGCTTTTCAGAAGGCCGTCGCATCGCGGACAATGTGGCGGCAGTTGCTCGAGATCGATCTCCTCCCACTTGAAACGCGAGCCGCATTCGAGACATCGGATCAGCTTGAAGTTGCCATGAATCTCGGCCAGCGCGTTCTGCCCGGCCTGCCGATGTAAATCATCGACGTTCTGCGTGATCACGAAGCGCAGCAGGCCCATGGTTTCGAGCTCGTACAGCGCCAGATGGCCGGGGTTGGGCTTGGCGATTTTCAGCGGCGCGAACAACTCGTCATCCTGTCGCGCCAGCCGCTCCTGCCACGCTTTTTTCGGGTTGGCGAGAAAAATCTGAAACCCGTTCATCGGCGGCTCGCCGTACTTGGTCCACAAACCGCCCGGTCCGCGAAACGGCGGGATCCCGCTTTCGACCGACATCCCTGCGCCGGTCAGCGCGATACTGTATTCGGCTTCCAGCAGCAGTTGTGCTGCCTGTTCTATTTCGTCGTCGCTCGCGACTCTCGTCGCCTGCTCTGCCTTAGGCATCTCGATTTTTCTCTCTGAAACTGACGTATCACGCTCCGATCGCAACCGTCAAAACTTTAATCGGCGATCGCCCCGATACCGCGTGCCGCTTGGACCATCGCCGCCGCTCGATCTATATACGTTTAGCTCAAAATTTTCGGGGGTACTTTTACCATGCCAGATTATTCAAGCTACCAGTGCATCAAGGTCGAGAAGGACAACAAGCTCGCCACCGTGACGTTCAATCGTCCTGACGCACTCAACGCCGTCAATTCCCAGTTGCACGACGAGCTCGAGCGCATATGGCTTGATCTCGCCTACGACTCCGAGATCAACGCGATCCTGCTGACCGGCGCGGGCCGCGCCTTTTCCGCCGGTGGTGACGTGAAGAACATGGCCAACCGATGGGGCACCGACGAAGGCAAGAAATGGGCGATCACGATTGCCACTGCTGGCCGCCGCCTGATCCAGAACATGCTCGACGTCGAGCAGCCGATTATCGGCGCGATCAACGGCGACGCGATGGGCCTCGGCGCCAATATCGCGCTGCTGTGCGACGTTATCGTGATGTCTGAAACGGCGCGCGTCGCCGACACTCACGTCAAGGTCGGAATCGTCGCCGGCGACAGTGGCGCGGTCATATGGCCGCTGCTGGTCGGCCCCGCACGCGCCAAGGAATTCCTGATGCGCGGCACGTTCATCACCGGCGCGGAAGCCGCCAAGATGGGCCTGGTCAATTACGCGCTGCCCCCCGACCAGGTGCTCGGCAAGGCTCGGGAGATCGCCCGCGAGTTGGCCGACGGCCCGACCTACGCTATCCGATGGACCAAGATGGCGGTCAACAAGTTTCTCAAGCAGCAGGCCAATCTGATTCTCGATTCTTCGCTGGCCTACGAGATGCTGACCTTCCACACCGAGGACCATCGCGAGGCCGCCCGCGCCTTCGTCGAGAAGCGCAAGCCAAAATTCGAGGGCAAATAGGCCCAGCGCAACCGCTCACTTCGCTCGGAATGACAAGAGGAACCCCCTTTTGTCATACTGAGCGAAGCGACGGCATCGCCGGAGCGCAGTCGAAGGATCTCCGTGAAGCGATTCTTCCTTGGAATCCTCCAATCTCCTAAAAGCCAAACGGCGCGCGACTATCGTCGCGCGCCGTTCGCTTTTCAAACCCTCAGCGCTAGATCGCGCTGGCCTTACACCTGACTACCGATGGATCTCTTCGAGCTTGTTGATGTCGTAGAGACGCTCGGCCTCGGCGCCTCGGATATTCGGATAGCCGCCACCGTAGCACGGCACGAACGTTCCGCGGCTGTTCTGCAGATCCATCACCTGCACCGACTGGAAGTTGGTGGTGAACACGCCCTTGTTGATCGCCTGGCGTGACGCATTCTTGAAGTCCTCAGTCCAGGCTTTCTGGAAGTACCACAGCTTCCACAGCTTGTCCTTATGGTCGAACGCTTCCATCCAGAAGGTGTCCCAGTTCTCGGCGTCAAAGAAGTCGATTACCGAGTTGTAAGGAGCGCGTGGATCCTTCGGCGTGCGTTCGATCACCGCGAAGCGGCGCAGCGACCACACGTCGCTAGGGATCATCCCGTTGGGGCCGTAGAAGTGCGAATCGTCATACTTGGAATCCATGACGACCAGCATGTCCTTCCAGCCCATGAACTTCCAATTCCACTCCAGCGGACGGCCCGAGAAGCCATAGAAGTCTTCCAGCGTATGGTCCGTGCCGAGCAGCGAGTCCGACTTGACTTCCGCTGTGATTCGTCGCACGCGACGCAGGTTGGGAATATAGGCCCAGGCGTCGTCGGCGCGATGCGGGTCGGCGTAGCGATAGATGATAAACGCGGTGCCGCGAATATCGAACGGCTCATGGAATCCAGTGAATTCCTTGAACTCGAAATTCTTCGCGTCGGGCACCGGCAGCACGCCATCCTTGCTCGAAAGCGGAGCCAGATGGCTGTAATAAACGCGCTCGTACGGTCCCTGCAGCGTGCGCTGGAAAGTCCCGCCGCCCTGGAAGTTCGGGGTCAGGTCGGTCGGCAGGTCGGCGGTGAATGGCAGCCACATCCCCGGCGGCTTGGTCAGCACCGGAGCCACGTGCGTTCCACCGAAACGATCCCAAATCCAGCCTACGTCGGTGATGAACAGGCCGTAGTTCTGCCAACGGTAGTCAAAATTCCACGAGGCCTTCATGCCCGCCGTGGGATCCTGGACCGTGATCTGCGAGGTGGGGAACGCCTGTCCGCAGACGTAGTTCTCCATCGCGCCGTCGGCTGCGAGCCTGGTCTGGCTCTGATACTTCTCGCTGCACTCCACGTAATCGTTGCGCGGCTTATGGCTCTTGGCCGGGATGATATCGGCGCGAAACTCCGGAAAGTTAAGCTGCTCGATGAACCCGGGTGGGATAAACGGCCGCATCTTCTCGATATCCTTGGCCGTCAGCGAGTCGCCCGGCTTGAAATCGGGCTTAGCGCCCTGGTTCTTTGCCAGCCACTGGTCAAAGGTTGCTCGCGTGTAGGTGCTGAAGTCCTGCGCGTTGGCGGATACCGCCGCTAGCGACAACACAGCTAGCGCCACGGCGCCCGTCAACCACCGGCTCTGCATCCCACCGCGCTTAAATCGAGACGTCTCCGTTCTCATACCTTCTTCGGTCCTCCCTCTTTTTTCTCCGTATTCTCGATGCCCTAAAGGCACTTCTATTAGTTTGTTCAGACGGTACGTGTAACCAGACTATTATTAGCTTTTCAAGGAGAGCTTACTTCGGTTCTATTATCGGAATCAGTCGATTAAAAATTGGAACCTAAACGCAGCTAATGAACCTACCCGCACGCACTATAAGCGAATTTGGCTCTCAACACAAGACTCATATAAGAAAGTAAAATATCGCAAAAGATTGCCGAGATCAGCTAAAATATCGCTAGGCTATTCTTCAACCTGCAATTATAACAGTGCGACTAGGGTTTAGCTGTAATTCAGTTTCTAATGGAAGGCCTAACCAGGTCGTCGATCCTCACCTAATGGGCGGCTTCGTTCGTTAGTCGCAACAAAATTCATACTACCGACGCCATACCTTCGTTTGCTCGGCAGGCGGCGAGCCTCTCAGCGTTCGACCAACGTTTCTGATGTTAATACGAGTCGTGCGAAGGGTTTGGTTTTGTTCGGGATCTAGAAAAATAAGCTCCGCGAAAGTTTGCGAAATCGTGCTTGAAGGACTATGCCGGAAAGCACCCGGAACAGGGTTCTCCCCCCAGGCTTCCACTCGGAATGACGAAAGGCGCCGTGAATCCTGAGCGAAGCTCAGGTCCGCGCGGCAACTGGGCCCCTACGACTGCGCGCTCAGTAAGACCGTGGCAGCCCCAGCACGTGCTCGCCAACAAAGCTCAGCACAAGGTTGTTCGCGATCGGCGCGGTCCTAAACAGCCGGGTCTCGCGCCATTTCCGCTCGACGTGGAACTCGCTGGTGTAGCCGTAGCCACCAAGCGTCGTCATTGCGGCCTCGGCCGCTTCCCACGACGCCTCGGAGGCTAGGTACTTGGCCATGTTCGCTTCCGCCCCGCACGGAAGTCCCGCGTCGAAGCGCGTGGCTGCCTTGAGCCTCATCAGGTCCGCCGCCTCGACCGCAGTGTGGGCCTTGGCAATCGGGAACTGCACACCCTGGTTCTTGCCAATCGGACGGTCGAACACCACGCGATTCTTGCCGTAATCGACCGCGCGATCGATAAACCACTTGCCGTCGCCGATACATTCGCTGGCCACCAGAATCCGCTCTGCGTTGAGCGAGCTCAGCAGGTATTGAAACCCCTTGCCCTCTTCGCCGATGCGGGCGTCGGCCGGCAGCTCGAGATTATCGATAAACACCTGATTGGTCTCATGGTTTATCATCGTGCGAATAGGCACCGCCCTCACCGTGTCGCCGGCCTTTTTGAGATTCACCAGAAACAGGCTCATGCCCTCGGTTTTCCGCCGCACCTGGTCGAATGGCGTGGTGCGCGCGAGCAGCAGCAGCATGTCGGAATGCTGGAAGCGCGAGGTGAAAATCTTCTGGCCGTTGATTATGTAACTGTCGCCCTTCCTTACTGCGAAGGTCTTGATCTTGGTGGTGTCCGATCCGGCGTCGGGCTCCGTCACGCCGAAAGCCTGCAGACGCAAGCTGCCCTCGGCGATTTGCGGCAGGTACTCCCGCTTCTGCTCTTCGCTGCCATGCTGGAGGATCGAGGCCATCGTGTACATCTGCGCGTGGCACGCGGCGCCGCTGCCGCCGCAATGGTTGATCTCCTCCAGGATCAACGCGGCATCCATCATCGGCAGTCCCGAGCCGCCGTACTCCTGGGGTATCAGCGCTGCCAGCCATCCCGCCTGCGCCATCGCATTTACGAACGCTTCGGGATAGGCGTTTTCCTCGTCGCATTTACGCCAGTATTCGAGGTCGTACTTCGAGCATAGATCCCTCACTCCGTTGCGGATTTCCTTCTGAGTCGACGTAAATTCGAAATCCATAAATATCCCTCGGCTTTTAGGTTTTAGCTCGGCGGCTACGCTGGCGCTCCGCCTAGGTACCGCGTTTACCCCGAAATTGAGCTATACGACGCTGGCGAGCCAGCGCGCAATTGAAACGGACGATCCCGTGCTCGGCTCGCGTGCGTTGACCAGCAGCTCGAACGGCCGCGTCCTCGGCTTTAACCGGCCGCGCCGATCATCCATGCTGGAGACGGCATCCGATGTGCCGATCGCTCATCGACGGAGGTCGAAGTGGCCCGAAGCTCGCAGAAAGCCGAAAATCACACCGCGCGTGCGTCCATAGATCCGATCGCCCGTTTCCATACCTGGTTCGCGCAGGCCCGACGCGCCAAGGCGCCGCTGACCGAAGCGATGGCGCTGGCGACCGCAAGCCACGACGGCCACGTCTCGGTTCGCTTTGTCTTACTCAAGCAGGTCGATGATCGCGGTTTCGTCTTTTACACCGACCGGCGAAGCGCAAAGGGTCGCAATCTCCAGGATAATCCACGCGCTTCACTGGCTCTATATTGGGACGCTACGGGTAAGCAGGTGCGCGTCGAGGGAGCGATCGAGGAGGTTTCCGCCGCTGAAGCCGACGCCTACTGGGCCTCGCGCCCCCGTCAGAGCCGGCTATCGGGCAGCGTCTCCAGGCAGAGTGCAAAGCTCGGTAGCCGCACCGAGCTGGTCGACGCGGTCAACCGATTGCGTATGTCGCTCAAGGGCTCAGACGTTCGACGGCCCGACTATTGGACTGGATTCCGCGTTATCCCCGACTCGATCGAATTCTGGACCCGCCGCAGCCATCGCCTGCATGAGCGCGAGCGTTACGAGCGCATCGCCAAAGGATGGAAACTGACCCTGCTCCAGCCCTGAACCGCGGCGCTACTTCGTCTCGCTCAGATCGACGTCCAGCCGCAGCACTTCATCAGCGCGCTCGATCGTAAAAGGTTCTGAACGCGTCCCCATCGTCGGACTCCACACCACCAGCCGATAAGTACCCGGCGGAACCGCGATATGAAAATTACCCTGGCGGTCAGTGGCGGCGAAGTAAGGACTGTCTTCGACGACGATGTACGCTTCCATCGTAGGATGCACATTGCATTGGATTCGCACCACTCCGGGCTTGTCGAACACCACGCTTTTAGTCTTGCCAGGAGCGTAAAGGTCGAGATCGAATTTCTTGTTGTCAGCCGACGAATATACGTCGTGCCATACCTTGTCGTCGTTGACGAAATCAACTTTCGCACCCGCCATCACAGGTAATATATACGGGTAGAATCTCAGATCGCGCTGTGACATTACCGCTCGGCGATAGTAAGGATGCTGCGGCGCTCGCGTCACGCTGACACCCTCGACCGCGACCACCGCGTCCGCGGTCGGCTTGCCGCCAATCGTCACCGTCCCGCTCACGGTGCCGTCTTTACCGCCACCCTGGGCTCGCGCCCATGGCGCAAACAGCATGAACCCCAGCGCGAAGGCGCTCGCCAACCAAACCTCGCGCCGCCTCATCGCCTTACTTCCTTGACCCCGGCATACGCGAAATTCACTTTGGCCGTGCCATGGTCCGTGACTACAACATCCTTTTCCTGCGTGCCGAGCCGCTCATGCCATATTTTCAAATGATATTTTCCGGCAGGCACGCCACTGATTTTATATTCACCGTGCTCGTCGCTAACCGCATAGTAAGGATTCTCAGTGACTATTACGTAAGCCGACATCCACGGATGAACGTCGCATTCTATTTTGACTACACCGGCATTAACCATCGGCTTGCGCACAACTTTGCCGCCGTATAATCCGACGTTGAATTGAGGCTGATCGCCGTGAAAAATCGCATGATCGCTATGGAGAATGTGATCGGTGTTCTTCAACACCAATGACTGATTTATTTCCATCGCCTGCACGTGAGGAACGAACCGGCAACCGACGTTATCCAGCTCGTGAGGCGCTTCTTTCCCGCCGGCGTCCTCGGCCGGAACGCCTTCCAGCGTGATCACCGCATAACGAATCCCCTTCTCGGGGCCAACCACCAGTGTTTCATTGGGGACGCTCTCACAAACGTTTGCCGACTTGATAATTTCCGGCGGCCGAAGGTTCGGTATCGCGCCGTCCAGCTTGACGATGCCCGTGATCGTCCCGCCACGCGCAGCGATTGCCTCGGCGGCGAGGACGCGCCCGTGTGGCAAGAGTAGGCCCGTAACGCACAGCCATATTGCCAGCCTTCGGATCGCTCTTTTGGCCATCGTATACCCCCCAAATCCAAGACCGGCGCTGAGCAGACAGACCGCTATCCGCGACGATCGTTAAATGGATAAGCGGCCAGAGAGGAGCTAATCGACGCTCAAGGTAACGAGCGATCGATTATTTTTTGCAGAAGGTCCGGATATACGCGACCAGCTTTTTTATATCCGGCGGTGCAAACACTTCGTTCCACGCAGGCATGTCGTTACTAAGGTGGGCGGCGCTTCCGCCATCCTCGATTACCTTGAACAACGTGCCGTCGCTCACTTTCGACATGCGCGCGCAGTCAGCCAGCTTGGCCGGCCTGGTCCTTATCTGCGAAGCCGTCGGGCCGTCAGCATTGCCGGAATTTCCGTGACAAGTCGCGCAATAGCTGATGTAGTTCGCCTTGGCAGAATCCGCCAGCACGAACCCCGACGTAGCCTCCGTCAGCCAAACCGCCGCAGCGCTCGCGACCACCCACCGAACCTTTAAACGTGTCCGCGAACGTATGGGCGAGCGTACCGAACTTCCCCCCTTCGGCCATCTCTCGAAGCAGAGAGCGACGTCTCCCTCGACCGCTGTGCTCCTCCGCCTCACTATCGCGTTTAGCTCAAGGTATTGTGGTAAGCAATAGCCAGTCTAAAGAAATGACTAATCTACATTACTTATTCACGATCTATCGATGATCGTCGCGCAAGTTTCTCACGACTATGTATAGCTAACGCGGCCGCCGCCTAGTGTCGAATGACCTGACGGCCCCGATCCCGTGGTGCCTGCGCTTCGGCAGAGGAAACTTCCGCGACCTCATCCTGAAAGCTGCTCGGCACGTATCCGGACATCTCGTCCCTGCCTAGCGCATCGGCGCTCAGCGCATACGCCCCGCTCCACACCGGCGAGTACTCGCACACTCCGCACCGCCCTGCGAACGTCACCGGCTCGCGCAGATCCTTGAGCAGGTTGCTCTCGCGACACGCCTCGCCGAGCTTCTCCTGAAGCACGCTACCGTGGGAACCTGGTAGAAAGCTCGGATGCACCGTGCCGGTATGCGAGATAAACACAAAATCAGGTCCGGCGCTGATATCTATCGAGGTCCGCCGCGCGTGAGTTCCGGCCGCCCACGGCTCGAGAGCGGCCCGCATCGCGTGATAAGCCGGCCCGAGCGGCATCACCCGATCATGCGCAATACCTCGCCGCTCCAGGATCGAGCGCTCCATGAACACTCGCTTGAAATGATGAGCTTCCGTGGTCCTGACCGAAATCGTCGCACCCACATCGTAGAGAAAGTTCATCAGGTCTTCGCACGCCTGCTCCGAAATGCGCTCGAGACCGCTTCCACGCCCCGTCGGCACCAGCGGAAAGACGCTCCAAGTCATCGCGCCGCGCTCGAGCACCTGATGCGCGATCTTGGGCAGTTCCATCAGGTTGGCGCTCACCACTGTCGTGTTGATCTGAACCGTGAGGCCACACTTTCGTGCTGCCTCCCACGCCTTCATTGTGCGCGCGAAAACACCCGAGATTCCGCGGAACGCGTCATGAATCGCGGAGTCGGCTCCATCGACGCTGAGCGCTATCGCCCTCAGTCCTGCCGCCCGCAACTCGGAGATTATGCCCGGTGTCAGCAGCGCGCTCCCCGGGAGCGACAGCGCCACCGGTACGTGGCGATTTGCAGCATGGGCGATCAATTCCCTCAGATCGGGACGCTTGATCGGGTCGCCGCCAGTCAAGAGCAAAAGCGGCGGCGGAGCGCCAAGCGCGGCTACATCGTCGATCAGCGCGCGGCCCGCTTCGGTGGACAGCTCGTCGGGATTGCGCGAGGGTATCGGTTCCGCGCCACAATGGGCGCAAGCCAAATCGCAAGCTTTGGTAGTTTCCCAGATCACGACAAATGAAGGTTCGGCGACCTCGAAACGAGGATGGCCGGTCGGCTTGCGTAGGTTGCCCATCAGTTTAATCCTTGTCACAAGTGCTGCTGGTCAATTGTGGTCCCGGACGATGCAATCCTTCTCTGCCGCTCCCTCGAAAATGTAACCCGAGCCTCCTTCGCTCACGATTCTGAGCAATTGCGGACCGTCGAGCACCCGGATTCCGCCCAACACGTCTACGCCGTGCATGAAGAACGGTGGCGGCCACGGCGACGCCGTCGGCCCCGCCAGAATCCTGGTCCGGGCTCGCGACGAAGCCTCGAGCAAGCCGTCGATCTCTCCTTCAACTAGAGCCGAGCCGGAAATGATCACTACATCTGCGCGCTTCAGAGCCTCGCCGGCCTGATTCGGCGAGCGCCAAAACGGCAGTTCGTCCGGCTTAAGGGCCTCGCGATGCTTATCGATCACCGCGAGATCTGCGACGTTGCCGCGCAGGCTCTTGATAAAAGGCACGAACGCGCCCACCATCGCAACCCGATCGTCGCGGCCGATATCACCCGCCTTCAGCGCGTCGCATCCCGCGAGCAATTTCCCACCGGGAACCCCATGACGCGCGATCGCCATCGAGGAAAGTGCATTCAGGACCGCGACGCCGACCGCACGGCGAAGCGCGATCTGCGAGAATGCGTACTCCGCCAGGCTCCAGGCCGATTCTCCCGCCATCCGGCCAGCCGGCGGCGCCGAGGCCGCCGATTTCGGGCAGCAAACCGTATCGTCCAGCCCGCGCGGCGTGAACGCCACACCGACATCGCCGCTTGCGAGTTCGGCTGCCGTGTAAAACACCCCGACACGAACGTCACGCACCGCGAGCGGTTCGCCCTCGAGCACGCGGTGCAAATCCGTAATCCAGCTCTTGAGAAGGTTCATGACGTCACCCAATCCGCTACAACCAGATTTGAAGTAACATCGGCGCGCAGATGTGACACTTATCGCGAGATCGCGTTTTTGTCACCCCCCCGCGCTCGCCACCGCATAAAATCGGCCCTTTTCAGCTTGATAATTCCGTAGATTTTGCCATGCTTCTGCCTCACGAAAGTTACCCAGCGGGCGCTCGATAGCTGTTTGCCCCGGTTAGTTTCGAAATTGACTCTGATCAACAATCGTCTAATTGATTCCGTGGCATACGGCTGGTCCGTGACTACACCCGGCCACCACGAGCAGGAGGAATAGCATCGATGGAATTCGCAATTTCTGAAGAGCATCGCATGATGCTTGAGAGCGTGCGCCAGTTCCGTGAAAAGGAATTGATGCCGCTTGAGAAAAAATTCCTGCTCGAAGGCAAACTCGACACCAAGGTTCGCCACGATCTCGAGCGCCGCGGGCGCGAGGCCGGATTCTGGGCGCTCGAGGTGCCCGAAAAGTACGGCGGCCTCGACGTCGGACAGTTGGGCCTCTGCCTGATCGACGAGGAGTTGTTTAAACATCCCGCGATGTTCGAGTTCGGCGGCAGCCCCGAACCCGCGCTCTATCTCTGCAACGAGGAACAAAAGAAAAGTTACTTTTACCCAATCATCGAGGGCAAAAAGCATAGCTGCTACGCCTTCACTGAGCCCGACGCCGGCTCGGATTTCGCCCGCATCCGCACCGTGGCCCGGCGCGACGGCGATAGCTGGGTGATCAACGGTACCAAGACTTTCATCTCTTACGTCGACGGCGCCGACTTCGTCATCCTGTTTACCACCACCGACCCCAACGCCGGCTCGCGCGGCATCACCTGCTTCCTGGTCGACAAGGGCACCCCGGGATTCAACGTCAGCCGCAAGATCCCCACGATGGGCGATGACTGGGATCCCAACGAACTCCAGTTCTCCGATTGCCGCGTTCCCGATTCGGTGCGATTGGGCGAAGTGAACGGCGGCTTCGCCGTCGCCGACGCACAGCTCACGCACGGCCGGCTCAAGATCGCGGCGTTCAACCTCGGATGCGCCGCGCGCTCGATCGAAATAGCGCTCGAATGGGCCAAGCAGCGAACCACCTGGGGCAAGCCGATCGGAACGCGCCAGGCGATTCAATGGATGCTGGCGGATTCGGAAGTCGAGCTCGAGGCAGCGCGCCTGCTGGTACATCGCGCGGCCTGGATGGCCGACAACCAGCACAAGATCCGCAACGAAGCGTTCATCGCCAAGCTCTACGCGACCGAGATGGCGCAGCGCGTAACCGACCGATGCATCCAGATCATGGGCGGCCTCGGCTACACCAAGGAAGTGCCGATCCAGAGCTTCTGGCGCCAGGTGCGCGTATGGCGTATCGGCCACGGCACCTCCGAGATCCATCGATGGATGATCGCGCGCAACATGCTCGGATTGTCGGCCCGCGAGTCCAATTAACCGGCGAAGGCACTAATCGATAGCGCGGCACAGTTATGAGCGTTTCGATACCGGCAGTCTACGAGAAGGTTAAAGCCGCCGTCGGCAAAACCGAGCGCGTCAAGCTCGGCACCATCCGCGAGCGCGATTTCCAGCGCTTCGCGATCGCCGCCGGCAACCTCAATCCGCTGTTCTTCGACGACGCTGCCGCCAAGGCGGCCGGCTACCCGGCGACCATCGCGCCACCGCTCTATCTGAGCAGCGTGATGGTGTGGGAGCTCGGCCCGCCCGAGGATTCGATGCGCGCCGACGGCACCGCCGGCCAGGAAACCGTCGGGCTGCCGGTTGAAGGCGTGCGCCTGATGGGTGGTGGGCAGGAGCTGGAATTCCACTATCCGGTAACCGACGGGATGGAAGTCACGATGGAGGTCGGACCCGAGCACGTCGAGCTGAAAGAAGGCCGCTCGGGCCAGTTCCTGGTAATCACCCTCACCCGTCGCTATCGCGATCAGAACGATCGCCTGCTCGTCACCTGCCGCGAAAATTTCATCGCGCGCTGATCCGGAGTGCATGATGGGCGCTAATCAACTGTTTTTCGAAGACGTGAAGGTCGGCGGCGCGCTTCCTATGCTGGTCAAGCATCCGAGCAACGTCGAGCTGTTCCGCTTCAGCGCGATGACCTGGAACGCCCATCGCATTCACTACGACAAAATTTACGCCCAATCCGAGGGCTATCCCGACGTTCTCGTGCAGTCGCATCTGCACGGTTCCTTCCTGCTGCAAACCGTCACCGATTGGATCGGCCCGCGTGGACGGGTGCTGGGTTTTCGATGGCAGAATCGCGGCATCGCCATCCCTGGTGATGTGTTGACCTGCACCGGCAAAGTAGTAAAGGCTGAAGCAGGCGTAGTCGAGTGCGAACTCGAAGAGCGCAATCAAAAGGGAGAGTTGTGCGCACCCGGATGGGCGCGAGTCGAGTTGCCCCGGCGTAGCTGACGCTACCGTCGGAGCGAGGCCGGTTCAGGGGCTTTGACCCGGCTTCGCTCGGGCCAAACGCGATCCGATTCCTCCTCTAAGCCCGATCGAAGCGGCCCAGGCGCTGATGTTCGCGCGTGGGCCGCTAACTTTGCGAGGCCTTCACGTCCGCCAGAAACTCGGTGATTAGGTTTTGCAGTATCTGCGCCTGATGGTTGAGGTTGTTAGCGGCGTCGTTCACCATCTTGGCCGCCGCGCCGGTTGATTCCGCCGCACCAGTCATCCCGCCGATATTCGCGCTTACATCACGCGCCCCCTGCGCAGCCTGCTCGACATTGCGCGCGATTTCCATGGTCGCCGATTCCTGCTGCTTGACCGACTCCGCAGTCGAAATCGAAAACTCGAACACCTTCCCGATGGTCTCGGTAATGCCGTTGATCGCTCCGACCGCGTCGTGCGTCGAGTTCTGCACACCGGCTATCTGCTGCGTGATATCCTCGGTGGCCTTGGCGGTTTGACTCGCCAGCTCCTTGACCTCATTGGCAACCACCGCGAACCCCTTGCCTGCCTCGCCCGCACGCGCCGCCTCGATGGTCGCGTTCAACGCCAGCAGATTGGTCTGACTCGCGATGTTATTGATCATCTTCACCACTTCGCCGATTCGCTGCGCCGCGTCGGCCAGCGTATGAACCTGTTCATTGACTCTCTGGCTTTCGGTGCGGGCGGTTTCTGTTACCGCCTTGGCTTCGGTGGTCTGCCGCTTGATCTCACGAACGCAGTTCGCCATTTCCTCGGTCGATGCCGATACCGACTGCACGTTGGAATAAGCTTGCTGAGCCGCCGACGCCATGGCCGTGGCCTGGTTCGCCGCCTGGCTGGCGGAGGCCGACATCGTCGACGATGTATCGGTCAGGCTCTCGGTGGCGCGTGTGACCGTTCCCAGCACGCTGCCGACGCCCTGCTCGAAACGCCGTGTCAGCTCTTCGATTCGATAGGTCCGCGCCAATTGGATCTCCTGCTGACGCTCCTGTTCCGCGCTCAATTCGTCAGCTTTCACGATATTATCGCGGAAGCTGGTGACCGCCCGCGCCATCCGGCCGATCTCGTCGCCACGCCCGACGAACGCATCAACCGTCGCGCTCATATCGCGATCGACCAGACGCTGCATCGCTGACGCCATCGCCAGTACCGGGCCTGAAATCCCCAGCGCGATAGACCACGCTACCGCTCCGCCAATCAGCAGACACACGATAAGCATCGCGACCATGAGGTTGCGCCGCCATCGAATCTCCGATTCAACCTTGCTCCGCGCGTTACTGTCTTGCTGATCGTTGAAGACCGCGAACTCGTTCACCGCCTGCTCGTGTGCTGCGTAAAGCGGCAGCAGTTTTTGGTGGCGCACGCTGTTGGCTTCATCCATTTTGCCCGCTTCGAGCAGCGGAAAAAGCTCCGACTCGGCGATCGAAAAAAACTGGTCGGCTGGCTCAAAGGTCTTCTCCAGCAGCTCTTTAAACTTGCCGTCGCTAAGATTAGTCAGCCAATATTGCCGGCGATCTTCGAACGCCTTCTTCGACTGCTCGAATTTCGCCATGTAGCCGTGGATATCATCGAGGCTGTGAGACGACACCATGCGATAGACCAGGAAATTGCATGGCAGCAGCGAAGCACGCGGTGGGACAAAATCTGCCTTGGCGTTCTGGGCCACGTCCAACGTCTTGTCCAGATCGCTGCCAACCATCACTGAATTCAACGTGCTGAACGCTGTCGCGCTAAATATCACGGTACCGAGAGCGAAGATGCCAACCAGCGCCGCCAGCCGTCCCTTTATGCCCAGGTCTTTAAAACCGAACACCGCCTTCCACCCCTTAAGAACAGTTTCGCCCGTCTATCGATCGATATTCTTGTGAAGTCGTCAGTTCCTAATTGACGCCCGTCCCCGGCTCGAATAGTTGACCGTGACCGAATCATGTTGCAGGGGGGAGTTGATTCTAGGTCGCTAAGGATATCTGCTAAAGATCATCTAAAATGGCTTCAAATTCAGATTTTTCCTTGGACGGTAAGTACCGTCTGGAACAAGGCACTATCTTCCTATCCGGCATCCAGGCCCTGGTCCGATTACCCATCGATCAGCATCGCGCCGATCGCCGCCGCGGTCTCAACACCGCCACGCTTATCTGCGGTTATCGCGGCTCTCCCCTCGGTGGCTACGACACCGCCCTCGAACGCGAGCGCGACCTCCTGCACGAAAACAATGTCGTCTTTTTGTCCGGAGTGAACGAGGATATCGCCGCCACCGCGATTTACGGCACTCAGTTCGCCCATGCGTTCCCCAAACCGAAATACGACGGCGTGCTCGGCCTGTGGTACGGGAAAGGTCCCGGCGTCGATCGCACCGGCGACGCGTTCCGCCATGCCAACTTCGCCGGAATCGGTGAGCACGGCGGCGTTCTTGCTCTGGCCGGCGACGATCCCTTCTGCAAATCGTCGACGCTGCCCACGCACTCCGAGACCGCGCTCTACGACGCCTCGATGCCGGTGCTGAGCCCGGGCAACGTCCAGGAGATCCTCGATCTCGGGCGTCTCGGTTTCGAGCTGTCCCGCTACAGCGGACTTTGGGTCGGATTCAAAATTGTCGCCAACATCGCCGACGAGATCAGCACCGCCGAAGTTTCGCCCGATCGCACACAGATCATCGATCCCCAATTCACTCATCAGGGTAACCCGTGGCGTCCGATGCACAGCAATCGGCTGCTGGCGCCTTTGACTCTGGACTTAGAGCGCGACATCTTTTACGGCCGGATGGACGCGGCGCGCGCCTTCGCTGCGGTGCATCCGCTCAACTCGATAAGCGGCGCGCGCGGCAGCGCATGGCTCGGAATCGCCGCGCCCGGCAAAACCTATTACGACGTCAGAGAAGCCCTCGCCACCCTCGGCCTCGATGATTCCGCGCTCCAGCGCTACGGCATCCGCCTGCTGCGCATCGGGATGCTGTCGCCGATGGAGCCTTCGATCCTGCGCCAGTTCGCCGAGGGGCTCGAAGAACTTCTCGTTATCGAAGAGAAGCGCCCCTTCGTCGAGCTTTTTATCCGCGACATCCTTTACAACCAGGCGGTGCGCCCGCGAATCGCCGGCAAGCGCGACGAGCTCGGCAATTACCTCATCCCTGCGGATCGCGAGCTCGACGCCGACCGTCTTGTTCCGATTCTCGCCGCGCGCCTGCGCGCACGGATTCCGATGCCGGATATCGCGCCTCCGCCGACGCCCGGTGCCAGCAATGGCGCGATCCAAGTTCCCTCTGTCGTGCGTCAGGCCTATTTCTGCTCCGGATGCCCCCACAATCGTTCGACAACCGTGCCCGAAGGATCGCTCGCCGGCGGCGGCATCGGATGTCACGCGCTGGCGCTCTCCTTCCGTCCGGAAACCGTCGGCCTCACCCACATGGGCGGCGAAGGCGCGCAATGGATCGGTATGTCGCTGTTCACCGACGTTCCCCATTTGTTCCAGAACGTCGGCGACGGAACTTTATTCCATTCCGCCTCGATGGTGGTGCGACAGGCGGTCGCCGCCGGCACCAACGTCACCTTCAAGATTCTCTACAATTCTGCAGTCGCGATGACCGGTGGCCAGGACGCCGCCGGCGCGCTCACCGTGCCCGATCTCACACGCCTGCTCGAGGCCGAGGGCGTGCGCTCGATCATGGTGTTGTCGGAACAGCCGGAGGTCTATCCGGGGGAAGCGCGATGGGCCAAAGACGTGCGTATCTGGCATCGCGATCGCCTCGGCGAAGCGCAGCGCTTGCTCCGCGATACTCGCGGCGTAACCGCGCTGATTTACGATCAGCGATGCGCCGCCGAAAAACGCCGTCTGCGCAAGCGCGGCCGTCTGGCTGAACCACTGCGGCAGGTTTTTATCAACGAGGCGGTGTGTGAAGGATGCGGCGATTGCGGCGTCAAGAGCAACTGCCTCTCGGTCCATCCGGTCGAGACTGAATTCGGCCGCAAGACCCAGATCCATCAAAGCTCCTGCAACCGCGATTACACCTGCCTGCAGGGCGATTGCCCATCGTTCGTCACGATCACCGCGACTGAACCACCCGCGCGCAAATCAGCCACGCGCTTTCGTGTCGAGCGCGAGTTGCCGCCGCCACAATCGGCCGTGCCGAGCGACGCCAACATCTTCATGATGGGTATCGGCGGCACCGGCGTCGTCACTGTCAACCAGATCCTCGGCACCGCCGCGCTGCTCGATGGCAGACATGTCCACGGGCTCGATCAAACCGGCCTCAGCCAAAAAGGTGGCCCGGTCGTTTCGCATCTGAAAATTTCTGCCGGCCCGACCGAGCTGTCCAATAAGATTCCCGCTCACGGCGCCGATTGTTACCTCGCTTTCGATATCCTCACCGCCGCTACCGCCCAGAGCCTCGCGCACGGCAATCCCGAACGCACCGTCGCGATCGTCTCGACCAGTCGCATCCCGACGGGCGCGATGGTGCGCGACACCGAAGTCCTGTTCCCGGAGACAGAAGGTCTTCGCGGCGCGATCGATCGCGCAAGCCGCGCCGATCGCAACGTCTATCTCGACGCGGTCGCGATGGCCGAAGCGCTGTTCGACGACGCGATGGCCGCCAACATGATTCTGCTCGGCGCCGCCTTTCAGGCCGGCACCATTCCCGTGGGCGCGGATTCGATCGAGCGCGCGATCGCGCTCAACGGGGTCTCGATCGAGATGAACACCCACGCCTTCAGGGCCGGACGCCAAGCCGTGCTGGATCGCGAATGGGCTCTCGCGCAACGGCCGTCGCGCATGGGGAGTGTCGAGCGCGCTCCGCAAATCACGCCCGAAGCGCGCGTGCTGATCGATTCAACCGGGGCCGACGGTGAACTCCGTCGCCTGCTCGAATATCGCGTCCCAGAGCTGATCGCCTATCAGAATCTCGCCCACGCACGTAACTACGTCACCTTCGTCAAACAGGTGCGCGCCGCCGAACGCAGCGCAACACCCGATCGCGCCGAGTTCAGCCAGACGGTCGCGCGCTATCTGTTCAAGCTGATGGCGTACAAAGACGAATACGAAGTCGCGCGCCTGCATCTCGCTTCCGCTATCGCTGATGACGCCGCCGCCAAATATCCTCGGGGCTTCGAGCTGAAGTATCAGCTCCATCCGCCGCTGCTGCGCGCGATGGGTTTCAATCGCAAGCTCGAATTTGGCCGATGGTTCGAAAAGGTTTTCCGCGTGCTCTATCGCATGCGCCCCCTGCGTGGCACTCCGCTCGACATCTTCGGCTACGCGCGCGTTCGGCGTGAGGAGCGCGCCTTGATCGCAGAGTACCGCGCGATGGTCCAAAGGATGATCGGCAATCTCTCGCCCGCCAATTATGATCGCGCGGTCCAGATCGCGACGCTGCCCGATCTGATTCGCGGCTACGAGGAGATCAAGCTCTTAAACATCGAGCGCTTCCGCGATCAGGCCCGTCGCCTGATGAGCCAGCCGGATCATCCCTCCGATTCCGATCCAGCCGCGGGCAAAACAACGCCGGCCGAAACGCGCCCGCTCGTCGCCGCCCGCTAGCTCGCCAAGAAATCGATTCGCTGCGATTCTTCAGGGATACGGCGCAGCCCTAAATTCATCCGCTCCAGCCCGGCCTCGTCATCCTGAGAGCAGCGAAGGATCTCGCCTGGTCCTCCGGGCGTCAGTCTTTTTGGCCTGTCATTCCGAACGAAGTCTGCGCCGCGAGGAATCTCCGCGAAGCGAGTCGTCTTCTGAACTCCTCTGCGACCTGACGCACTTGCATTTACGTGGCCACGCGAGCGATTCTTTGAAGGTCGGGTTTCTGCTCGCATAACGCGAAGCATCATTATCGCGGGGGAATCACCATGAGACTCGAAGGCAAAATCGCGATCATCACCGGCGGTGGCTCAGGTTTCGGCGAAGGCATCGCGCGCAGGTTCGTCAGCGAAGGCGCGCGCGTCGTGGTTGCCGGCCGCGATACCGCCGCGCTCGAACGAGTCGCCGCCCCGCTCGGCAATAACGCCCGCGCCATCCGCGCCGACGTCACGAAGGAAGCCGACATCGCCGCGATGGTCGCCGCGACCATCAAGGAGTTCGGCACGCTCGATATCCTCGTCAACAATGCGGGCGTGCCGCAGCCTCCGCAGCCCTGCGACTCAGTGCCCGAGGAGCTGTTCGACAACATCTTCGCCGTAAACGCTAAGGCGATTTATCTCGCCGCGCGCCACGTGGTGCCGATTTTCAAAAAAGCCCGTGCCGGCAACATCCTCAACATCGCGTCTACCGGCGGGGTCAGCCCGCGCCCCAACCTGACCTGGTACAACGCTTCCAAAGGATGGGCGATCACGGCGACGCGCGCGATGGCAGTCGAGCTAGCCCCGTTCGGCATCCGCGTCAACGCGATCAATCCGGTCGCCGGCGAAACCCCGATGCTGAAAGCGTTCATGGGTGGCACCGAGACGCCCGAGGCGCGCGCCCGCTTCATCTCGACCATTCCGCTCGGCCGCTTCTCCACCGCCGAAGACGTCGCCAACACCGCCGCGTTCCTCTGCTCCGACGAGGCCAGCATGATCACCGGCGTCGCGCTCGAAGTCGACGGCGGCCGCTGCATCTGATCGCCTCTAGCGCGAGCGTCGTCAGATCTGTCATTCCGAGCGGAGTCCGCGGAGCGAGGAATCTACGCGGAGCGATTTTTCCTTTTCCTCTATGCCTTTCAGAATGTACTCACAGCACGACCGGCAGCGGCTTCCCCAGCCAGTCGCGATAGAACGTTGCCAGGTCCGGCGTGAAGTCGGTTTCCACCGGATACGTCGGCGGCACGCAATCGACGTCGAGCAGCGTCCCGCTGACTGGGCAGTAGAATTCGCGCAGCTCGACCAGCTCCGGATCGATCGTGAGATGTTTTTCCGGATAAATCTGTAACAACTCCTCGCGCGTCCGACGTACGCGGACACGGCATTTCATTTTCCAGTTCTCGTTCCACGCACATAGCTCGGCACCCGCGCGCGTCTTCACGATCGCACGCCCCTCCTTGGCCACGATAAACAAATTCTCCCCCAGCGGCAGCAGGATTTGCTCCTTCCACTCGACGCTCTCCTGCACCGCCGCGATCATCTGCTCAAACCGATTCGGCGATTTGTGCTCGCGCATTAGCTTGAGCAATTCCGGCCACGCCAGCTCGCGCCGCATCAGCGCGCGCACGACTTCCTGCTCGCTCTCGCCCTTCACGCTCATCGCACGTCTCCTTCCCGCGCCGCCGCTCCATTCGCTTTCGGACGGCTGCTCGATTTCGGGTAATAGAACCCGGTAGGCGGCGGCGTCTGAAACTCCGGCATACCGCTTTCGGTGTACGGAAACTTCTCGATTTTCCAGAATTTCAGATAGGCTTGCTTGAGCGCATCCGAGATTTGCGCCGAGCGCGCGAACATCTGCGACACGATCGGCCCGACCGCGCCGGTCCTCGCGCGCGCTTGTTCCTTCGCCCACCATTCCTCAGCCGGTATCGACTCTTGAAGCCGCCGCTTGCGAATCTCCGCGCGCCGCCGCTCGGTGTCCTGCGACGTGCGCCCGTAGCCGTAGATCTCGCCCGCTGCCGCTTCCGTCATCAAACCGTTCGCGAGATCCTTCTCGATCATCGCGCGATCGCGCTCGAGCGGATCGCCGTAGCCGCACCCGCCATAATAGATGATCCCGAACAGGTCGTATTCCTTCAGATTCGGCGACCACTGATTCAGCGGACCGCAATACCACTCGCGCGCCGTGATTCGCCCGTCCTTCAGCATCGCCTCTGCTTCGTTGACGCTGGTCGGCATCTTGTCGCCGCGCTCGATCAACTCCTTCAGATTCGTGCCCGACGCCCACATGCATTTCCATCCCGGCGGCGGATACCCGCCGAACATCCCCTTGTGGAACACGCCGCCATTCATGCATCCAGCGCCACTCAACGTCACATTGACGAGCTGCGATCCTCGCACCATCCACAGCGATTCCCACGTCGCGCCGCCGCGGAAGCGCCCGTACGCATGATGGTCCGGCAGGAACGCGCGCCCGACGTATAAATTCGGCCCGGTCATCTCCCACACTTCCGCGTCGCCCTGGATTCCCTCCGAATTCCAGATCGGGCTGCCGCAATCCATTCCGTCCGCGACGCCGCGCGCCCCGAAGCTCTCGCCCGCCATCTCAAAATTCTGGTAGCCGGTCGGCTGATGGTATTGATCGAACCCCGTCACACCCACCATGCAGGTCGGCGTCGACATCACGATCTCCTCGATGAATCCGCGCGCGAACCAGCTTATTCCAATCAGCCGCCAGATATTCGCGAAGATCGGGATCAGCGTCCACCACGCCAACGAAGTCGCGGTGCCGCTGTAATTCGAATTCACGATCGAGCCTTCGGGCAGGAACTGCGTCACGCCGAGATACGCGCCGTCATTGACGCGCCCGTCGTACGCGAGCAGTTGCGTCAGCGTGATCCAAAACCCGCCGTTCATCGGCCCGGGCGCGCAGTTGAACGGATGAAAGCTCCACCCCGTGCTGCCTTCGTAGTCGAGCTCGAGCGTTCCCGCTTTCGTCACCGTGAGTTCTGTGCGCACCAGGTCGATGAAATCGTTCTTGGCCATCGGGTGAACGAACGGCACGTGCGTGCGCTTATGCACCGGCATCGTCATGCCGCGATACACTCCCGGCACCATGGTCGCGCGCACGCGTTTGAGAAAATTGCGCCGCCCTTCTTCGATCAACTCGCGCACGCCCTGCTTGTAATAGTCGAGCCCGAACGTATCGAGAATTTTGCGCAGCGCCTCGCGCACCATCAGGCAGCCCGAGAGCTTGGCCTTGTCGTCGAGACTCCACCAGTTCGAGTTGCGCAGATTCATCTTGAGCCGCAGCAGATAATCCTTGCGGAAGTGATCGTTCTCGCCGACCTTCTCCGCGCTGATATGCAGCCCCTCGCCGAAACGATCCGGCGACAGCACCGACATCCCCGGCCCTTCGTACGTGCCCGATTCCAGCTCATGCGAAACCGATCCGATCCACGCGATCAGCTCGTCTCCCTCGAACACCGGGATACAAGTCATCACGTCAGGCGTGTGCACGCCCCCCGCCCACACTTCGTTGTTCTCGAAAATGTCGCCCGGCCGGATCCGCGGATCATCTTCGTAGTCGTTCTGGATCATGAACTTGATGAACTCGCTGAGCGTATGCACGTGCACCATGATCCCGGTCGAGAGCACCACCGCGTCGCCCTCGGGCGTATACAAGCCGATCACGAATTCCTCGAAATCGCGCACCGCCGGTGACGACGCAATAAACTTCATCGTGTTGCGCACCGAAATGATCGTGGACAACAGGCGCGAGTGAAACGCCTCGAACTTGAGCGGATCGCGATCGTGCAGCGCGAGCTCCTTGATTCCGTAATAGGTGCCCGTCTCCGTGAAGAGTTTCTCGCTGTGCAGGAGCTGCTGTTTGAGCGTCATTTGCTTGCCCATGAAATTCCTCCCCTCTCGCGATCCGCGATCATCTGGCGCCGCGCCGATAATGGATCAACCGGCGCGAATCGAATTCAACGTGGTACTCCGGCGGGATCAACAGCGTGGTGGCCGGATGCTCGACAATCGCCGGACCGTTGATCACATTGCCCGCCTCGATCGGATCCATCTCCAGCACGCGAAACTCAATCTCCCGTCCGCGCCAGTAAACCTTGCGCGCCCCTTTTTCCGCGCTCGAAGGAACATTTCGTCCGCTGAGCGCGAGCTCCGGCAGCTTCGGCTTCGGCGTTTCGATATCAGCGCTCAGCGCCACTTCGAGAATTTGGTAACCGACCTCCGAGTACAGCGCCTGCGTGGGATAGATCGTGGTGTACACGCCTTCGAAGCGCTTCATCAGCGCCGCAAGATCCTCGATCGACGCAAGCCGCTCGCTCGGCCAATGCACCTCGAAGTCAGAGAGCTGGTTCGTGAAGCGCACGTATGCGGAACGCTGCAGCCGCGCATCCGCGAAGCGCCATCCGTGCTGCTTGAAGTCCAGCCGCGCGCGCTCTTCCAGCGCCTTCCACGTATTGTTGATCGATTCGACCGCGAGTTTTTTAACCTCTCGCGACATCGAATCGTCCGACGGCGGGCAAGCCGCCAGAATACTCTGGTGATATCGGTAGCGCCGGGGCGCGCACAGCACGCCGAACGCCGAAAAGACCGCGGCGAACGGAAAGGTTACGATATCGTTGAGTTCCAATCCCTCGATCACCGCGTGCAGCCCGAGCGGTCCGCCGCCGCCGTACATCATCATCGTGTACTCGTGCGTGTCGTATCCGCGCCCGCGCAGCATGTTCACCAGGAACTCGCGCATGTAATCGCACACCAGCAGATGAGCCTTCTCGGCGAATTCGAAAACGCCCGCGTTGAAGCTCCGCGCCATCGGCTCGAGCGCTGCGCGCGCTGCCTCGACGTCGAGCGGCACGTCGCCGCCGAGAAAATAATTGGGACTGAGATATCCCAGCACCACGTGACAATCTGTGACCGTCGGCACGGGCCAGCGCAAACATCGGCCGACATCCGAGCCGGCGCTTCGCGGCCCGACCGTCAGCTTGCCGGTCAGCGGATGCACCCCCAGCTCCGATCCCATTCCCGCGCCGATCGATTCGGTGTGGATCATCGGGATATTCGTGCGGAAGCTCAGCAGCGTCGGCTCGCGCGAGATCGGAATTTTTCCGTCGCGGATAATCCCGACGTCGAAGCTGGTGCCGCCGATATCGCAGCACACCACGTTGCCCGATCCCTGCAGTTCGCCAACGTACTGGCCGCCAAGCACTCCGCCGATCGGCCCCGACACGTACGATTCGTACAGGCGCGGCGTGCTGATCGGCACCGTGCCGCCGTGCGCGAGCAGAGTCGAGACCTCGCGCTCGAAACCCTCGCTGCGCGCCCGCGCCTCGACCTTGTTGAAATGCCGTCGCGAGCGCTCGCCCGCATACGCCTGCGCGATCACGCTCGCAAGGCGCGTGTATTCCTTGTGCGTCGGCGCCATCGCCGACGACACCACCACCGGAATCTCCGCGCTCATCTTGCGGATAACCTCAGCTGCCATCCGCTCGTGCGCGGGATTCATGTGTGAGAACAAAAACATGATTGCGATAGCTTCGACCCCCGCCTCCAACAGCACACGCGCTTTGGCCGCGACGTCCGCTTCGCGCAGCGGAATTACCGGCGCGCCGAACATATCAACGCGCTCCTGCACTCCAACGATCCGGTCGCGCGGGATGGTCGGCTCGCTATGATGATGCGTTACGGTGTGCAGCCGGTCCGCGTACGGATAGCCCAGCCATCCGCCCTCGGCCTTCTCCATCAGCAGGTAATCTTCGAACCCCTGCGTCACCATTAGCCCGACTTTGGCACCGGTGCGGCTCAGCAGAGTGTTGAGCATAATCGTCCCGGCGTAGACGATGACTTCGCTCTCTCTAAGCGTCGTCCGCAGAGCACGATTCGCGGTGCGAGCCGCGTCGCTGATCGAGCCGAGGAAGCTCAGCGACTCGTCCTCCTTGTTGGTGAGAAATTTTCCCACCAGGAAATTGCCCTCGCTATCGACGATCACTGCGTCGGTCATCGTGCCGCCCGCGTCGAGCGCAATCCAGTTCTTTCCGATGACGTGAGTTTGATCAGTGGCCATTCGTGGCTCCCCGCCTTCTGCGCTCTGCCGTTCGCTGCAGTCTGTTGAGCTTTGGTAAATCTTCGCGTGGCGCAGGCTTCGCAGCCTCCAACGCCGCTATCCATTGACGGAGCGAAGATCGCGCGCAATGTTCGCGCTACCCGTCTCCGCTGTCAACTGTAGTAGACTGGTCTGTTGGCGCTCGTTCGAACGGAGAATCAGGCGCCGCGTTGACGAGGAATGCGATGCTGAAACGAGTCGATCGTGTACAAATCGTGGTACCCAGACGCGCCGAAGCCGAAGACGTGGCGGCCGCAATCATGGGCGCGGAGCTAATACGTCAAGATCACGTAAAGCCACTCGCCGCCAGCCGCTCCGTGCTTCAGGCAGGATCGAGCTTGATAGAATTTTTGCAACCCGATGGGGCCGGTCCGATCGCGGATTTCGCCGCGCGATGGAACGGCGGCCTTTATGCCGTGGGGTTATCCGTCGGCGAGGTCGAAGACGCCGCGGCCCATTTCGATCGCGTCGGCGTCAACTACGAACGCTCAACCGGACAGCTCTTTCTCGACGCGGCGGCGACCGGCGGGATGCCGACAGTTATCAGCGCCTTTCACGAGCGCGCGCCGGTTGGCGCAATCAGGTGGATGTTCGAGGTGACCAATGTTGTTTCGGATTGGCGCGCAACCGCAGATCGATACGCGCGGATCTTCGCGCTCGATCCCGCGCGCAACGTCCCGATCGAAATCGACCATTTTGGTTACACCGGCACCCTGATGATGTTCGACACACCCGCGCGTCTCGACCGCATCGAGATTTCCCAGCCCACCCGCGAAGCGGCGATGGGCCGCTTCCACCAGCGCCACGGCGATTCGCTCTACATGTTCTACGTCGAAACCGATAACGTCGAAGCGATCGCCGAGCGGCTTGAGGCGCGCGGCGGCCGTTTCACCCCGCGTCAGGAAGGCGTTCACGACGGTCTATGGATACATCCGACCGCGTTTTGTGGCGTGCTCGTTGGAGTGAGCCGCACCAACGTCGCCTGGCGATGGTCGGGCGACCCGGAACGTGGTCGCTAAATCCTGTAGCGATATATATTTCGAATAGCTGCTGAAGCTTCGCAAGTCAGTAATACCGATTCGCCTAAACACTGAGTAATCAAAGAGAGAATCCTATATGGCAGGAAAATTTGAAAATAAGGTCGCGCTCATCACCGCCGGCGGGTCCGGAATCGGCGCCGCCACTGCACGTCGATTTGCCGCTGAAGGCGCCTCGATCGTTATCGCCGATATCAGCGGCACGCGCGCCGAGCAGGTCGCAACCGAAATCGCCAAGCAAGGCGGTCAAGTGAAATGGATAAAGATGGACGCTTCCGATCCCGAGGGCGTTCAGGCCGCGATACGTCTCGCGCTCGACAATTGGGGCCGCCTCGACGTGACGTTCAACAACGCCGGTCACAGCGTCGCCGCGCTGCTCGAAGACATCACGCTCGAGACCTGGAACCGCATCCTCGCCGTGACCCTAACCAGCGTCTTCCTCGGGATGAAGTACAGCCTGCCGATCATGCGCAAGCAGGGTAGCGGCGCGATCGTCAACACCGCCTCGATTTCGGGCCTGGTCGGCGATTACGGGATGTCCGCTTACAACGCCGCGAAAGCCGGGGTCGTGAACCTGACGCGCGCCGCGGCATTGGAAAACGCCAAGCACAAGATTCGCGTCAACTGCGTCTGCCCCGGCCCCATCAACACGAGAGTTACCCAACTTCTGGGCGGCAACGATCCCGCCGGCCTGCGCGAGAAGTTCAACCAGAACCCACTGGGCCGCATCGGCGAACCCGAAGAA
The DNA here is from genome assembly GCA_035506935.1 of Binataceae bacterium (SeqCode). GTDB lineage: Bacteria > Desulfobacterota > Binatia > Binatales > Binataceae > DATJOQ01. Next base: position 28,291 of record DATJOQ010000449.1, read on the forward strand.
ATCGCCAACGCAGTGGTCTTTCTGGCTTCCGAAGAGGCATCGCTGATTACCGGAGCAGCAATCGTCGCCGACGGCGGCTTGACCGCTCATACTGGAGCGCCCCATTTTGTTTAGGCAGGTGACGCAGCCACATACGATATCTCGTGGGTCCCACGAGATATAACCCATAAAAACAGGATTTTCCTGATTTCTCTCAACCATCAGCCTTCGCCAGATTTCTCCTGATGAACGATTCCGCCCCGTAAAATTGGGCGCGGCACAATAACTGCTCATAGGCAGAGACCTTCGTACACTAACTTGCTGCACGTCGCGCTCCCCCGATCGAGCCGGCGCGCGATTATTAACTCTGAGAAAAGCCGATGGCCGAACTTCAACACGAAGCTGTAACCGATATCGACTACTCCACCGTTCCCGTCCCATACGACGCACGGATGCCCAAGTTCGCTCTCACGATGGCGTGGTGGGCGATGTGCAGCGGCATGTTCTGGCTGGTAGTCGCGGCGATGCTCGCCATGAACTTCGGCGCGATGAACGCTCTGGTGGGATTAGCGCTGTCGGTCGTGTTGTACAGTCTCATCAACGGCGTGATGAGCCGTTTCTCGATTCGAACCGGCCTCTCGGTCGCGCTATTTTCGCGAACACTGTTTGGTACCGTGGGAGCCGGTTTGGCCACGGCGATTTTTTTCGTTACCGCTATTTACTATTCCGTTTTCGAAGGATCGGTTATCGCAGTAGCTATCCATTCGTATACTCCGACCGTCACGTTAAATACTGCGTATTTGATCGTCGTGATTTACAGCGTGATATTCATTTTGGGCTCGATCCAGCATTGGCTCGATATGTTTAATGGCGTATTGCTGCCGCTTTACGTAATCGGTCTAATCGCGGCTATCACGACCGCTATCGCAGAATACGGCCTCACTGGCAATTGGCTGCATCTTGGCCCGGCCGCAGGCACGCTCACCTTCGCCGGCGTCTGGTACACGTTTACCTATTTTATGGGCGTATGCATCGTGTTCTTGTTTACTTTTGACTACGCCAGATTCGGTAAATTGGAAGACAGTGCATATCATGCCAATATCGACTTCGGTTGGCTCTTCTTTATAGTAACTTTCGTTGTAAACGGAGCCGCGGGCATCTTTCTCGCCGGAACCGTGCCGACTCCCGGTGGCTTGTCGGAGATCTCCGCAGTTTTGGCGCTGTTAAAGCTGATGGGTGTGTTTGGATTGCTCTTCGTCTGGGTAACTCAGACGCGAATCAACACCGCCAATTTCTTCATGGCGGCAACCAACATTCACGCTTTTGGCGAAGGCCTTTTCGGCATCAGGCTGCCGCGCTTCGTATGGGCGATTATTATCGGCGTGTCCGTGTATTTGCTGATGCTGACCAACGTCTTCAGCTTCATGTTGCAAGCGCTGGCCTATCAAGGAATTTTCGTCGTAGCCTGGGTAGCGATCGCGACCGCGCACATTTTGTTCGTGAGCGAAGGCGACGAAACACCTTCGTCGCCGCCCGCCGCCGCGACCGCTTCGCTCCATGTTCGAGGACTCACCGCCTGGTTCGGTTCCGCGGTGCTGGGCGTGATTCTCACCAATCTCGGTGGCGCCACCGCAACTTTTTCCGCGCCGGTTACCGCGCTCGTAGCATTTTCCCTTTACATGTTGATTCCCAGCCGTGAACCCGCGGTGGCCTGGTCCGGCGGCGAATCCAGCGTCTCGTAAATTCTCGCCCCGCCACAATAGAATGTAGGTAGCCGCGATTGTGCTGCCACGGGCCGGTTTCGTTTGGTCCGGCGCTCGCATGGTTTTCGCTCGCTGCGTGCTGCGGGATAAACGGCTCATCACCACGACGCGCATCCGTAATGCTGAAGACTTTAATTATCGACAACTACGACTCCTTCACCTTTAACCTCTATCAACTGATCGGCCAGGTAAACGGCGAAGCGCCTATCGTAGTGAAGAACGACGCGCTCGACTGGAATGAACTGCAGCGTTTGCGTTTCGATAATATAGTCATCTCGCCCGGCCCGGGCCGGCCCGATCGACAAAAAGATTTCGGCGTATGCGCCGACGTGATTCGTCGCGCTGAACTTCCAATCCTCGGCGTCTGTCTCGGCCACCAGGGAATCGCCATGCTTCATGGCGCGACGCTGCACTACGCAGCCGAGCCGATGCACGGTCGAATCAGCAGGATTCATCATTGCGGCGAGGATTTATTCGAAGGCATACCGTCGCCGTTTCCGGCCGTGCGCTACCATTCACTGATCGTCAGCTACGATTTGCCCGCGTGCCTGATGAAGCTCGCCTGGACCGACGACGGCGTCCTGATGGCTCTGCGCCATCGCACGCGCCCGCTATGGGGCGTGCAGTTCCATCCCGAGTCGATCTGCACTAACTATGGAATGCGGCTGCTGGAGCACTTCAAAGCTATCACCGAGCACCATATCGCCTCGCGCGCTGCACGCACGGTCACACACCAATCCGCTCAGGATTCTGCGTCCAAGGTGCACCGTCAGCCTCAAAGCGCTCCTCAAGGGCGTTTCACGGTTCGCGTCCGCAAGCTTAACTATTTCGCCGATCCTGAGACGGTCTTCGTAAAACTATTCGGAGACGCGCCTATCGCCTTCTGGCTAGATAGCAGCTTGACCAGGCCCGGCCTTTCGCGATTCTCTTTCATGGGCGACGCTGCCGGGCCGAATAGCCAGTTGATATCTTACGATACTCACAACACTAACCTCACTGTGAGGTCTAATTCGCATACGGCGTCGTATGAAGAGAGTATCTTTGATTTCTTGGCAAGAGATCTGGCGATTCGCCACGTGGCTGACGCCGGACTTCCCTTCATCTTCAATTGCGGTTTCGTTGGCTATTTTGGCTATGAGTTGAAACGCGAGTGCGGCGCCAGCTCCTCGCATCGATCCCCCCTGCCCGATGCGCAGTTTCTTCTCGCCGACCGCGTCATCGCCTTCGACCATCAAGAGCGTCAGGTTTACTTGTTATGCCTGGAAACACTCGACGCGCCTTCTCAGGCCGAACAATGGTTCGAGCGGACCGAGACTGAATTAAACTCGATATCTGCTCCGCCGCAACCGAGAATCGTCGAAGCGGCAAACCCGCGTCAATTCGAGTGGCGCTATTCGCCCGATGCCTACCTGTCTTTGATCGAGACGTGCAAGCACGAGATTCGCGAGGGTGAATCCTACGAGCTCTGTCTGACCAATCATCTTAGCGCGCGCCTCGCGGTCGACCCGCTCGACGCTTACCGCGCGCTGCGCCGGCTTAATCCCGCCCCATACGCAGCCTTTTTGCGCTTCGACCGCCTCGCGATTCTGAGCTCTTCCTTCGAACGATTTCTCTCTGTCGATAGCGGCAGCACGGTCGTATCTAAACCGGTCAAAGGCACTGCGCCGCGCGGAAGAAACGACGTTGAGGATCGCGCGCTCCGTGACGGGCTTGCGGCCAGCGAGAAAAATCGCGCCGAGAACCTTATGATCGTTGATCTGGTGCGCAACGATTTGGGCCGCGTGTGCGAACTCGGCAGCGTTGAGGTACCGCGCTTGATGGTAGTCGAGAGCTATGCGACGGTGCATCAACTGGTGAGCACGATTCGCGGGCGTCTCAGCCGCGGTATCACCGCGCTCGACTGTGTGAGGGCGGCGTTTCCGGCCGGCTCGATGACCGGGGCGCCCAAGCGCCGCGCGATGGAAATCCTCGATCGTCTCGAAGGCGCTGCGCGTGGAATTTACTCCGGCGCGCTGGGTTTCCTGGCGCTCAACGGCGCCGCCGATCTAAGCGTTGTGATTCGCACGATCGTGACGACCCCGAGCGAGGTTTCCTTCGGCACCGGCGGCGCGATCGTCGCGCTCTCAGATCCGCAGGAAGAGCTGGAAGAGATTCGGCTCAAGGCTAAAGCGCTGGTCGCGGCAATCTCTGCGATGTGCCCACAAACGCCAACGGCTAAGCCTTCTTAACGTTTTCACATGTGCGCGCTCGGCCACGATCACGACGGCTTTGAATTGATCGAAACCACGCGATGGACTCGCGAAGAGGGTTTGTGGCTGCTCGACTATCATCTCGAGCGGCTGCAGCGCTCGGCGGAATATTTTGGATTCAATTGCGATCTCACCCGCGTCCGCGACGCGCTGGAGCAACACGCGGCGTCTCTCGATTCAACGCAACCATGGCGCGTGCGGATGACGCTTGCGCGCGACGGCATAATCGCCGTCACTTCTTCGCGGCTCATGAGCCCGCCAGCCGAAGCGGGCCTCCCCATCGTAACCATCTCGAAGAAATACACGGACAGCCGCGACATTTTTCTTCGTCACAAAACCACCAATCGCCGCCTTTACGACATCGAATTCAGCCGCGCGGCGAGCCTCGGTTGTGTCGAGGTGCTGTTTCGCAATCGGCGCGGCGAAATGACCGAAGGCTCACGCACCAATCTGTTCGTTCAATCCAGCGATTCTCTGCTTACACCGCCGCTTCGATGTGGCCTGCTGGAGGGAACCTTGCGCCGCTCGATACTGCTACGGACGGACGTCAAGGTCGAGGAGGCCGTCATCAAACCCGAGGATCTCAAGCGCGCGGAAAAAATTCTGATCGGCAATTCGGTGATGGGATTGGTGGCGGTCCGATTGCTCCAAAGCGAAGTTCAGGCGTAGATCGAACTGCCCACTGTCCGGACATGAGTTGAGAGCTGCGGAGGTGTATGTTAATCCCTAGACGCTCGGGGCGTGGCGCAGTCTGGTTAGCGCACCTGCCTTGGGAGCAGGGGGTCGGCCGTTCAAATCGGCTCGCCCCGATTTTCGCGCCAGTAGCTCAGGTGGAAAGAGCAACGGCCTTCTAAGCCGTGGGTCAGGGGTTCGAGTCCCTTCTGGCGCGCCATTGTCGAAGCGGCCGGGCCGCCGGCATGAGATTCGAGTTCCGGCGGTGAGTGTAGCTCAGCTTGGTTAGAGCACCGGGTTGTGGCCTCGGTGGTCGAGGGTTCAAATCCCTTCACTCACCCCAAAAGTTTTGCACGATCGTCTCGCCGATTGTGACCTGGTGGGCCGTTAGCTCAGTTGGTAGAGCAGCTGACTCTTAATCAGCGGGTCCGGAGTTCGAGTCTCCGACGGCCCACCAATCAAAGCCAAAAACAATCGAAGCGGTTTGAGCCGCCCTCGCGATGCGGGTGCTCTCCGCACTTTGAAATGGGTAGATGAACCGTCGGGCGATCGTCACCCGCGGCGCGCACCTCCGATCCTTATCGGATCGTATTCCGACGCGCCGCGGGTGATCGCTTTTGTAGCTCAGCGGGGGTCGAAGCGATCGTGGTCCATCACTTTGGCCCACGCCGCCACGAAGTCTTTCGCAAATTTCTCCTTCGAGTCCGAGCACGCATAGACTTCCGCCAGCGCACGCAGTTGCGAGTGCGAGCCGAAGAGCAGGTCGACACGGCTGGCTGTCCACTTGGGCTCGTTGGTCTTGCGATCGCGCCCCTCGTAGACTCCCTCAGAGCCATTGGCCGGCTGCCACTTGGTTCTCATGTCGAGCAGATTGACGAAAAAGTCATTCGTCAGCGTCTCCGGCCGGTTGGTGAAAACACCGTGCTTGGACTTTCCGACGTTCGCGCCCAGTACACGCAGGCCACCGATGAGGGCCGTCATCTCGGGCGGTGTCAGCTTCAGCAACTGCGCCTTATCGATCAACATCTCCTCAGACGATAGTCGCTGCTTACCACTAACATAGTTGCGGAACCCGTCAGCGGTTGGCTCGAGCGGCTCAAACGATTCGACGTCGGTTTGCTCCTGCGACGCGTCCATGCGTCCCGGCCTGAACGGAACCTTCACGTTGACCCCGGCGTCTTTTGCGGCTTGCTCAATCGCCGCGCATCCGCCGAGAACGATCAGGTCGGCAAGCGAGATTTTTTTGCCGCCGGGTGAAGCGTTGAACTCTTTCTGGATTCCTTCGAGCGTCTGCAGCACCTTCGCCAACTGCGCCGGCTGATTGACTTCCCAATCCTTTTGCGGCGCAAGACGAATACGCGCGCCGTTGGCTCCGCCGCGTTTGTCCGAGCCGCGGAACGTCGACGCCGACGCCCAAGCCGTGGAGACCAACTGGGAAACCGACAGCCCGGAAGCGAGGATCTTCGCCTTCAGCGCGGCGATGTCTTGCTCGCCGACTAACGGATGGTTCACAGCCGGGATCGGGTCCTGCCATATCAACTCTTCCTTCGGAACCAGCGGGCCGAGATAACGCGCGATCGGGCCCATATCGCGATGCGTCAGCTTGTACCATGCCCGGGCAAACGCGTCTGCGAGCTGATCCGGATGTTCGTAGAAGCGCTTGGAAATCTTTTCGTAAGCAGGGTCGACCCGCAGCGAAAGGTCAGTGGTCAACATCGACGGCGAGCGGCGCTTCGACTTGTCGAACGGGTCCGGTATCGTACCGTTGCCCGCGCCATTCTTCGGGATCCACTGGTTGGCACCGGCCGGGCTCTTGGTCAGTTCCCATTCGTAGCTGAACAGGTTTTTGAAGTATTCGTTGCTCCACTTGGTCGGCGTCGAAGTCCAGGTCACTTCGAGGCCGCTGGTGATAGCGTCACCCGCTATTCCCGAGCCGTATTTGCTCTTCCAGCCGAGGCCCTGCTCCTCGACCGGCGCGGCCTCCGGATCGGGGCCGACCAATGCCGCGTCGCCAGCACCGTGGGTTTTTCCAAACGTATGACCGCCGGCTATTAACGCGACGGTTTCCTCGTCGTTCATCGCCATCCGGCGGAACGTTTCGCGGATATCCCTGGCTGCTGCAACCGGATCCGGCTTACCGTTGGGCCCTTCGGGATTCACGTAGATCAGGCCCATCTGCACCGCGCCGAGAGGACTCTGCAGATTCCGATCGCCGGTATAGCGCTCGTCCGCCAGCCACTTGCCCTCAGGACCCCAATACAGCTCTTCAGGCTCCCACACATCTTCGCGACCACCGCCAAAGCCGAAGGTTTTAAAACCCATCGATTCGAGTGCGACGTTGCCCGCCAGGATCATCAGGTCGGCCCACGAGATCTTGCGGCCGTACTTCTGTTTGATCGGCCAGAGCAATCGGCGAGCCTTGTCGAGGTTTCCGTTGTCCGGCCAGCTGTTGAGTGGTGCGAAGCGCTGCTGCCCGGCCCCCGCACCGCCGCGGCCATCGCCGATACGATAGGTGCCGGCGCTGTGCCACGCCATCCGGATGAACAGCGGGCCGTAATGGCCAAAGTCGGCAGGCCACCAATCCTGCGAATCCGTCATCAGGGCATGAAGGTCTCTGATCACGGCATTGAGGTCGAGGCTCTTGAATTCCTTGGCGTAGTCGAAATCCTTGTCCATCGGATTGGACAAAGTGGAGTTGCGATGAAGTGGCTCGAGGTCTACCTGATTCGGCCACCAGTCAAGATTCGTGTAAGGACGATGTGCGCCCATCGGGCATTTGCTTTCGCTTTCCGTTGCCATACGTTCACCTTCCTTCCAGTTGCTCTAAACAATTGCGATGAGCTGCGAGTCCGGCAATCCGTCAAGGCCGCTCGGCCTTTTCGATTGCCTCAACTCGCAGCGTTTGTCCTTTTTGCCTACTTCCGATTTTCGTTCAAACCGTAGCCTCGTCTGTTTCCTGATTTTTGTCTTCGCGCTGATTCGTGTGGCGCGAACGTTGGCCTTGAGTTCGCTTCTCGGCCAATTGACATCGCTTGCAGAGCGCGTCGATTTCCAGCGAACAGCGCAGCAGTGCGAATTGCCCCAGGCTGGCTGTTCCTTCGAGCAGCTTGTCCACGTCAGGAACCTCGATGTCGTATACTCGCCTGCATTGGACGCAAAGCACGTGATGATGAGGCTCCACGTTGCCGTCGTAGCGCGCGGCGTCGTACAGCAGCGTTACCTTGCGCGCCTCTCCCACGTCGCAAAATTGCTCCAGAATCCGATGAACTGTGGCCAGCGAGACGTGCGGATTCCTGCGGCGTACTGCCACGCAGATCTCGTCGGCGCTGGGATGCCCTTCCGAAGCGAGCAGCGCTCGTATCACCGCAAGCCGCTGAGGTGTGACGGCAATCCCCCGCTTACGACATCGCGCAACGAACTCGCCGAGTCGTCGGGCGGAGTACCTCTCACGCCACCGTCGATCTAACAGCCTGAGTCCTCGCATGAACGAATCCTGCCCGACACACGAAAAGTGAGCACCGAGCCCAAGGGGAAGCATACGACGGCTGACAGGTTGGATAATCGGCAGGTTCAGCCGATACCTGCACTTACCTGCAACTAACTACTAACCGTCCCGTACCACATCATAAGAAATTGTCAAGCTTCGGATGCATGTAAGCTTATCGCGTCAAGCCTTGGAAAGCCGATTGCAGCAGAATTCGTTTAAAAAATACGGGGCCGATCGGTTACACGACGGCCCCGTCATCTCACGTCGATGTCGATGTTGGTTAGGGGCCGAGCCCGGGCACCGTCTGCAAGCAAAGCCAGACCGAAAGCGTGCCCCACACGTCGGTGGTGGTTTCTATTCTCCACAGGGGTCCGGATGCGCCCACCACGTACGTCGGATTGGACGTCGCTGGCGGAACCGGTGGGTTCGCCGCGAACGACATCGTCTCCGGCAGACCCGCATGGGACGCTGTGTCTTC
>DATJOQ010000450.1:0-4629 GCA_035506935.1 Binataceae bacterium (SeqCode)
CGCATTCGAGATTCTCGAGCGCATGCATGCCGCGCCCGATGCGCCGCGCTTCGCGCTGATTGGGGGATTGCGGCTGCGCTTCGGGGCCGAGGCGCTCGAGGAAGCGGCCGGTGCGGCCGGGCCTGAGCGCGAATTGGTCGACGATAATCTGGCGGTCAGTATCGACGATGAGGAGACGCAGGATATCGACGATGCGCTGAGCTGCGAGCCTCATCCGGACGGTGGCCTGCGCGTGCGAATTTATATCGCGCTGGTGGCGGACCTGGTGGCCAGGGGTGGCGCGCTTGATCAAGAGGCGGCGGCGCGCGCTTCCACCGCCTACCTGCCGGAAGCCACGATAAGAATGCTGCCGGAGGAGCTTTCGTGCGAGCGGGCGAGCCTGGTGGCTGGCGCGCGGCGTTCGGTGCTGGTGACCGACCTGCGGCTCAGCACTGAGGGCGAGTTGCTGGAGAGCAGGATTTATCCGGCGAGCTTAAAGGTGGCGCAGCGTCTGACGTACGACCAAGCCGACCAGATGCTGGCGAGCGGCGACGGTTCGCAGTGGCCGGTGTCAATGCTGAAGCAGCTTCAGACGTTGGCGTCGCAGTTACGCGAGCGGCGGCGTCGGGCCGGAGCGGCGATTTTTCAGCGGCGCGAGAGCAAGGTCAGGGTGCGAGGGGAGACGATCGAGGTGCAGATATTCCAGCAGTCGTCGCCGAGCCGGCTGTTGGTGGCGGAATTCATGGTGCTTAGCAATTACGTGGCGGCGCGCTATGCGGCGGACCACAACGTGCCGATCATTTATCGCGTGCAGCCGGGCGGCGGCGGTGAGTTTCTCACACAGCGGCCGCGCCTGTCGCTGTATCCGGAGTTTCATGGCGGCGTCGGGCTCGACTACTATGCACAGCTCAGCTCGCCGATTCGGCGTTACGCCGACCTGGTGCTGCAGCGTCAGCTAATCGGAGCGCTCGCGGCCACGGGCACAGCGACCTACCGCACCGACGAGTTACTCACGGTGCTGGCTCACGCGGAAAGCACGGACAGCGAAGCCAAGGAGTTGGAGCGTCGCGCGAAACGCTACTGGACGTTGCGTTACCTCCAGCGCAACGGGATGGATCGTCCGCTGGAGGCATTGTCCTTCCGCGAGGGTTCCAGCGCGGAATTGGTATCGTACGCGGTACGCGGAACCCTGCGCGGCGCCCCCAACTGCCTCAACGAGTCTGCAATTCTGGTCCGTATCGCTCGTGTGGACCCACTGCGCGGCGTGCTCGCACTGGAATACGTGGGTCCAATTCCCGAAGTCGTTCAGCCGGCCGCCGGCTAAACCAAGAACGAGCGGACACTACTTTCGACCGTGTGCTCAGGCCGCGCGATACTCGTCATCCTGCCCCAGCCGCCAGCGATCGATCGATTCAACATTGAAGCGCCAGTCGCTGCCGACTTTGAACGCGGGCAGGCGGCCACGCTTGAGCTGACGATAAATGGTTGAGGGATGAACCTTCAGATAGTCCGAGAGCTCCTTGACCGTCATGACTTTGTGGTCATCGTTTGCCATTGCCTGTTAAGCCTCCCGTTGGTCGAGATTTGATGTAGAAAGGGGTAGTCCAAGTTCTGTGCCACGAGTTTGAAGCAGAAAAGTCGTGTAAAGTAGCTGGAATTGAGTTAGGTGGTCATTCGGCGACTGATGCAATTTTGCCGTAATGACGAAATTTCGCCGATCCCACGTTAGCCTTACCATGCAGAAATGACATGGTTCGGCTTTTATTGAGCTTTAACGGATGTGAATTTTGCCGGGTTGACCGTTTTAAGGGCGAATTTTGCCTGTTTAAAGGAGCTAAAGTCCAAAATATCGCGACAAAATCAGGCTCGCTTTTTGGAATCAAAAACCATTTAAAGCTTACCAGACTGTGCAGATGGGCGCGGTAGCGTAGGACGAAAGTGACAACGATGCGGCGGTCGATCAATTGGCCCGAGGACGGTTATTTGCCAGCTTCCGCGCGGCCTGGCCGAGCGCGCCCGCCCGATGCCATCGGCTGTATTCGTCAAGGGTGAGGCCGCGTGCGGCTTCGAGCGCGACGGAGAGTCCGGCCAGTACGTAAATTTCACCCAATACGCTGATGCGCGGCGCGAGGCCGAGCACGCCGCCCTCGCGCTCGATAGGTGCGTGCAAGACCAGATCGGCCATCCCGGCCAGTTCCGAAGAAGCATTACCGGTGACTGCTATAAGCTGCGCGCCATGCTCCTTGATGGCGGCGGCGGCGGCGCAGCATTCGACCGTATTGCCGCTATTGGAAACGGCGATCACGATATCGTTTTGATGGACCTGGCCGAGGCTCCCGTGAAGAGTTTCGGTGGCGTGCAGAAAAGTCGCCAGCGTGCCGACCGAGCAGAACAGGCTGGCGACATAGCGCGCGACGTGTTCGGGCTTGCCGACGCCGGTGACGTGAACGCGTCCGCCCTTGGCTTCGACCGCACGGATCATCGCAACCGCGCGTCCGAGCGCGCGCAGATCGAGCTTGTGTCGTAGGGCCGCCAGTTCGTTCAGGCATAGCTCGAAGAAGCGCTCGACCTCGGCGTGAGGAAAATCTTCGGCAACCGGCGGTCGCGTGATGGTGGTAATCGCGGGGGGCCCGGTCGTCGGCAAACCAGGACCATAGCGTTCGGCGATCTGTTGGCGCGCGTCGTTGGCCAAGGGGAACGCGCCGAGCTGCTTGCAGCATACGGCCGCAGCGGCGTTGGCGAGGCGGCCGAGAGCGGGCCACGGCAGATTCCATCGGAGGCCCGCGAGCACACCGCCCAGGAAGGCGTCGCCGGCGCCGGTGGTGTCGACCGGCTTAATGGGGAATGCCGGGATGCGCAGTGCGGTAGAATCGGCGGCGATGGTGCATCCTTTGGCGCCGTCGGTAATGATAACGGCCTTGCTGTGGTAGCGGCTGCGCAGCGCCTGCGCCATCTTGAGCGTATCGCGGCGCTGATTGCCGGCCAGCTCTCGCGCGGCCGCCTTGGCGGGTTTCAGGATGGTCGCGAGCTTGAGCGCGCGCTCGAATTCGGCCTCGGTGCCGAGGCCGGCGCAAGCGTCGGAAGGCGGAACGTCGATGTCGAGCACGGTCGGTATCGAATGGGCGCGGGCATAGAGCAGCAGAGCGTTCACGGTCTTGAGCGGGAGCTGAGAGATTTCGGTCGAAACCACATGGGCGCGGCGAACGAAGGCGCCGTGGCGGCGGCGAATTTCGTCAGGCGCGAGATCGGCGGTGGCGCCGCGCGACATGTAGATTGCGCGATTGCCGGCGCGATCGACGAATACGGTGGCAAAGGAGCTTTCGCGGCCGTCGAGAGTCAAATGATGATGGATGCCGAGATTCTCCATCCCAAGGCGCAGAAACGCGCCGTTGGCGTCGTCGGCCATTTTGCCGAAAATTCCTGTGCTGAGACCAAGTACGCGCGCCCAGCCGAGATGGTTGAGCGTCACGCCGCCAACCATCCGCTGCTGCGTGGCACCATCGGGCGATTGCTGCTGAAGGAGAATCTTCTCGTCGGCGCGCAGGATGCGCGGGGTGCGGTAGATGAGATCCACCACCATGCTGCCGCATCCGATTACGTCGAGTTTAGGGTCACGCATGTTGGGTCCGGGCGGGGATCGACGACGGCAAAAGTTCACTCACGAAATCGGGTTCCAAGGTCGATTCGGCAAAGCGCGCGAGCGCGTCGAGGCGGCGTTTGAATTCTTCGCGCTCGGAATCTTCGAGCGCGGGAGTTCCCGGGGCGACCGCGTCACTGGGCGAAACCCCGCGCGCGGCCAGCGCGGCCTTGAGGCAGGCGATAGTGAGGCGCATCTGTCGTCCGGCGCGGGTGAAGGCGCATGCGGACCGGAATCGTTCGAGCACCTCGGCGTAACGATCCATCAGCGCCTGGTTGTGCTGCTGGCATACCTGCCATGCGCGCTGCCATTCACGCGGCATCACGTTGGCGGGTCCGGCGACGATGCCGGCAGGGAGCGCGTTGCGGGTCCAATAGCGGTTCCATCGATCGCGGAGATGGCCGGAAAATCCGAGCGGTGGCGCAAACAGCTCGAACATCAGATGAGCGTTGCCGGCATAGACGGCAAATTCGTCGATGCCTTTGAAATGGGACGCCGCGCGCGTGTAGTTGCCGAGAACTTTCTTGCTCGCGGTAACTTTTATTCCGCGCACATAATCGAGCTGGCTCATCTGTTTGACGTCACGCGTATGAAGATGCGGCGCCTTACCTGGGGCCGCTATATCGGCATTATCGTAAAGAAATACAGGAATGCTATGGGCGTTGCGCTCGAATACCTGGCCGATATCGCGAGTGACGAAATCGACCACGTCCTCGACGTCGGTGATGGAGAGCGGAGCGACCACGGCGGCGTCGGCGTGGATTTCGATCGCGTGCGCGAGATTTTGAAGTGTGTCGGCGCGCGTATGAGCGGTAATTCCAACCCAGGCTTCGACCGGCTTGGTTTTGGGGCGCGTGCGAGCGCACTCCTCCACGGTAATGCGCGCGACCATTTGCTGGAGCCGGAGGTCTATTCGATCCCATTCGCCGTTAGTGCCGGCGGCGAAGATGATATCGGCGCCGCGGCCGTCCTGCAGGATGAATCGGATAACCTCGCGCTGGGCGTCTTCGAGC
>DATJOQ010000451.1:0-9812 GCA_035506935.1 Binataceae bacterium (SeqCode)
ACTCCGAAAAGCGCGAAAGCGAGCGCGACAGGAGTGTCCATCAAACCGGGGCAATTCCAGAGAGGTTCTGCCGCTGTCAATTCCCAGGCGGATCCGGGATTCCTCGCGCCAGGCCCTCGGAATGACAGCCGCAAGCATTCCTTCTTGTCATTCCGAGCGAAGCCTGCGCCGCGAGGAATCAACGCGAAGCGATTTTCTCCAACTCCCGCGCGATCGTCGCCGCCACCTCCTCGATCGCGATCTCTTGCTGCCGGCTATGCGCCAGCTCGCGCACCTGCGCGATTCCCCGCGCGAGCTCGTTGTCGCCAATTATCACCGCGTAGCGCGCGCCGATTCGATCGGCCCGCTTGAGCAGCGCCTTGAGCCCGCGATCCGGCGACAACATCTCGACCGTCAGATTGCTCTCGCGGCGCATCCGATGCGCTATCTCCGTCGCGCGCGCGGTCGCCGCCTCGCCGAGCGCGATCATCGCGACCTCTGGCGCCACCTCGAACTTGCGCGAGCTCTCGAGCAGCGCCAGCGCCATCCGATCGAGCCCGATCGCGAAGCCGATTCCCGGCACCGGCGCGCCCCCCAGTTCCTCGATAAGTCCGTCGTAGCGGCCGCCCGCGATCACCGCGTTCTGCGCCCCGAGCGCCATCGAGCTTATCTCGAACGTGGTGCGCATATAGTAATCGAGCCCGCGCACGATCCGCGGATTCACCTCAAACACGACGCCCGCGCGGTTCAGCAGATCGCGCACCGTGTCGAAATGTTTGCGGCAGGCTTCGTCCAGGTAATCGAGCGAGTTGGGCGCGCCCGCGGCGAGCTTCGCGTCGATCTTGCAATCCAGCAGTCGGAGCGGATTCCGTTCCAGCCGCGCGTGGCAATCTTCGCACAGCTCGGCGAAGTGCGCGCGCCCGTATTCCAGCACCGCCTGGCGAAACGCCGGCCGGCAATCCGCGCATCCGAGCGAGTTCAGCTCCATCTTGAGCTCGAGCCCGAGTTCGCGCCGCAAGTCGTCGATCATGATCAGCAGCTCGGCGTCGCACGCGGCGTCGGCGCGCCCGAACACCTCGACTCCGAACTGGTAGAACTCGCGATAGCGTCCCTTCTGCGGACGCTCGTAGCGCAGCATCGGGCCGCAATAGAAAAATCGCTGCTCCGGATCGCTGCGATCGAGCCCGGCCTCGATATACGCCCGCACCACGCCCGGCGTGCCCTCGGGCCGCAGCACCATCTGGCCTTCGCCCTTGCTTTCGGCGCGCCGCTCGACGGTATACATCTGCTTCTCGACGATATCGGAGGTGGCGCCGGTCGAGCGCACGTAAAGCTCGATCCGCTCGAGAATCGGGATGCGAATCTCTCGGACCGCGTAGCGCTCCATCAGCGCGCGCGCTTTTTCCTCGATAAAGCTGATCGCGCGGACCTGCGGACCGATCAGGTCCTGAAATCCTCTAAGACGTGTCAATTCCACGGTATTCCCGGCCGGCGGAGCATCGCGCTCGCGATACTCTAAGTTGTTGGCAAGCAGGAAGCGTCGTCGCCAGATCGCCGGCAACGCTAGGTTAACATCCCACGATGCGCTTGCGCATCAGGGCAGCGCGATTGCACGCAAGCTTCATCCCGACCGCCCGTTCTTTATCATTCTGAGCGCCACTCTCAGTCATCCTGAACCCGTTCCGCTTCGCTCAGGGCAGGCTCCGTGAAGGATTTCGCGCGCTCCTCCACGCGTATCATCGAGCGTACCGATGACAAAGTACGGAGCTCGGGATTGCAGCGCAATATTCAGCAGCGCGGCCGGCAAATCCCGCCATGCTGTGGCTGGCGGCTACGCTCGCGCGCGTTCCGGATATCTTTCCTCCGCGGCGCTCCACGCGCTCGCCGGACGCGATTGACTGATCGCGTGCTCGCCGTCGATCAGCTTGAAACGTTCGACCAATTGGCGCAGCGCGGTCGCCATCTTGGCCAGCTCCGCCGCCGCCTGCTGCGACGCGCTGGCCGATTCCTCGGTGCTCTTGGCCGCCTGCGCCACGCCCACGATATTTTGCGCGATATCCGTGCTGCCCTTGGCCCCCTCCGAGATATTTCGCGCGATCTCATTGGTCGTCGCGGTCTGCTCTTCGACCGCGCTCGCGATCGTGTTCTGGATATCGTTGATTCGTTTGATAACGCCGGTTATCTGCCCGATCGTATCGACCGCGCCCTTCGCGTCGCCCTGGATAGCCTCGACCTTGCGCCCGATATCCTCCGTGGCTTTGGCGGTTTCTTTCGCCAGTTCTTTCACTTCATTGGCCACCACCGCGAATCCCTTGCCCGCTTCTCCGGCGCGCGCCGCTTCGATCGTTGCGTTAAGCGCCAACAGATTGGTCTGCTCCGCGATCGACGTGATTACCTTGATCACGTTGCCGATCTCGGCGCTGCTTTCGCCCAGCTTCGACACCGTGGCGTTGGTGTTCTCTGCGACCCTCGCCGCCGAATCCGCCACTTGCGCCGCCTCGGTCGCGTTCTTGGCGATCTCTTTGATACTGACCGTCATCTCCTCGGTCGCGGTTGATACCGTCTGCACGTTATTGCTGAGCTGCTCGGCCGCCGCCGAGACCGTGCCGGCCTGGGCGGACGCCTGATGCGACTGCGCGCCCATCTGCTGCGCGCTGGCGGTCAGCTCTTCGGAGGCCGAGCTCAAGGTTTCCGAATTCGCGCGAATCTCCTCGACCATCGCCGACAGCCGCTCGCTCATCTGATTGATCGTGTCTGCCAGTTGCCCGATCTCGTCTTTGCTCATTACTTTGAGGCGCCCGCTCAGATCGCCCGCCGCCACCCGCTTGAGCACCTCCAGCTTTTCCTGCAACCTGCCGGTCAATCCCCGCTCGATTATCAACGCGATAGTGGTGCCGGTCACGATACACAGCACCAGCACTCCGATCATCGCGGCCGTCCGCCACTGCACGGTCGCTCTCGCCGCCTGTTTGGCTTCCTCCATCTGCCGCTGAGCGAGACTGCCGAACTCATCGATCGTCTTCTCGTAGACTTTGTAGAGCGGTACTAACTTTTCGTGACGCAACTCATTAGCTTGATCCATCTTCCCCGATCCGACCAGCGGCAGGATCTGATTTTTGGTGATCGAGACAAACTGATCGCCCGTTTCGAAGGTTTTTTTCAAGAGATCTTTCAATTCCCCCTCGGCCATATTGGTCAGATAGGAATTCTTATAGGTCTCGTAGTCTTTTAATGCCGCCTCGCATTTGATCATGTAGTCGCGAATGTCGTCGCTGCTGTGGGACGCGATCATGCGGTAGATCAGGAAATTTGCAACCAGCAAAGAGCCACGTGGGGGCGGATAATCCGTCATCACCTGGTAGCGCAAGTCAATCGATCTCGACAGATCACTGTCGATGTCCACGGTTCTGAGCGTGATAAACGCCATCGCGCCGATTATCACGGTCCCCAGCACGAAAACCCCTACCAACGTGAACAGCTTGTTTCTCACGCTCATGTCGTTGAAGCCAAACATCCTGGGTACCCCCCTCGAACCGCTGCGCGCCGTGAACCTTGGCGCGAACTCAGCTTGCGCTCGATAGCTTTATAGCAAGAGGACAACGCTATTGAGCGAGTCTTTTAGCCGAGATGTCGCGAAGTTTCGGCACTTTTTTCGATGTTCCGCGCGCGGCGAGCTTTCGACTTCGGCTGGCTCCGCTCCGAACGACACCGCCGGCATGGAATGCCGCGAGTCTTGCCACCATGCCGAATGAAGTGAGCGCAACGCCCCGCCGGCATGGAATGCCGCGTCTAAACTTCGCGATTTATCTGATCGTCGATTAGAGTTGCGAGACTGTCGCGATAGATCGAGGGCTTGAGCTGAGTAATCTTGCTGCGCGCCAGCGCCACTTGCGCCGCCGCCAGCGCACGCGCTTCTTCCATCACCCCCGAGCTGCGCAGCAGCGTGAGCGCGCGCTCGAAGCCGTCGCCCTGAACGCCACCGTTCTGCAGGATTTTCCCCAGCTCCGGCTCGCGTCTGATTCCCAGCACCAGCGGCAACGACGGGATCCCCGCGCGCAGATCCGATCCCACGGGCTTGCCGATTTTTTCCTCCGGGCCGATCACGTCGAGCAGATCGTCGACCATCTGGAACGCAAGCCCGATCGCCGTGCCCAGCTCACCCATCGCGTCGACCAGGCTCGCCGAGCCGCCCGCCAGATCGGCCGCGACCCGTCCTCCCGACCAGAACAACGACGCGGTTTTGCGATTGATCACGGCGAGATAGTCATCAAGCCCGACCCCCGGGTTGTGGCGGAAGCGCCCCTCCATCACTTCGCCCTCGGTCAGCTCGATACACGCCGCCGCCGCCATCCGCACCAGATGCTCATCGAAGCGCCCGCACAATTCGAACGCGCGCGAGAACAGATAATCGCCCGCCACCAGGCTCGGCCCCAGCCCGAAGCGCGCAAACGCCGACGGCTTGCCGCGCCGCAAAGTGCCGGCGTCGATAATGTCGTCGTGCAGCAGGGTCGCGTTATGGATCAGCTCGAGCGCGATCGCGGCGTCGACCGCGTCGCCCACCTTGGCGTCGACACCGCCGCACGCGCGATACACCAGCAGGATAAACGTCGGCCGCAGCCGCTTGCCGCTGCCGTCGATCAGGTAATGGCAGATTTCCGCTATCAGGTTCTCGCGCGAATCCAGCAGACCCTTCATCTTCTGCTCGACCGCGCGCAGGTCGCCCTCAACACAATGCGCAGGATTGATAGGTTCGCCGACCGGCGCGAGCTCTGCGGCTTTGTTTTCTTTCAACAGCAAGGTTTACCGGAATAAATCGGCTTCGGCCGGTCTGATCAAGACCTTCGCGCTGCCCTCGAACACCTCGTACTGATAACCGCGCACCACCACCACCGGAATCGAAGCCGCCTTCTCCATCAGCAATCCCGCGCCGCACGCGATCTCGTCCGCCACCGCCACCACCGTATGATGCAGTTCGCGGCCGCCCAGATCATGTTGGCCGCGCAGGTCCAGCATCGGATTCATGCCCGCGATTCCGAGACAAACTTCGGTCAATCCGTCGCGCCACGGACGTCCGAAGGTGTCGGTCACCAGCACCGCCAGCTCGACTCCGCTAAGGCGCTTCAAATCGGTGCGAATCCGCGCCGCCGACGCGTCGGGATCGACCGGCAGCAGGATCGCGCGGTCCTCGTCGATACTGTTGGATTCGTCCATCCCGGCGTTGGCGCAGATCCATCCCGGCCCGGTCTCGACGATTATCACGCCGCGATCCATCCGCACGATCCGCTTCGTCTGGCTCAGCACCAGCTCGACCGCACGCGCGTCTTTCTCGTATCGCTCCGCGATCTGCCTGGCGAACGGCGACGGCTCGATCTCTTTCAGATCGTACACCCGCCCCTCGGCCTTCGACACGATCTTCTGGCAGATAACCACGATATCGCCGCGCTCGAGCCGCATCGCGCTCTGATCCAGCGCGCCCACGATCATTTCGGCGAGGTTATCCCCCTGCTTGACCAGCGGAATTCCCTCAACCGCGATAAAGCTTACCGAGCGCATGCGTTCCCTAAGCCTACACTCCCAGCGCGTCCAGAACCACCTTGGAGAGCCGCGCCGCGCGCGCCGGCGTGCTCATGATCGTGTCGCTCACCACCGCGCGCATGCCCAGCTCCTCGATCGCGCCCGCGTAACGCTGATCGGCGCGGTCCAGCACAAACACCCCGACGCAATCGCGATAGAGCCGCGCTACTCCCAACGGCGAGACCTCGTGGCCCAACCCGCGGAGCATCCGATCCGCCGGCCCCTTGATCGTCCTGCCCGCCACGATCGGACTAATCGCGGCCACTCGCGCGCGCACCGACGAAAGCGCCTTGCGCATCCCTTTGAGGCCCAGGATCGGACCGAGCGAAACGAACGGATTCGACGGCGCCAGGATCACCGCGGCCGCATTCGCGATCGATTCGAGCGCCGATGCCAGCGCACGCGCGCGCTCTATCCCGCGAAGCTCGATCCGCTCGACCACCCCGCGAAAGCGCCGGCGCACGAAATATTCCTGGAACGGCATCGCCGATTTCCCGCGCACCTTGACGAACGTGCGCACCCGGTCATCGCTCATCGGCATCACGCGCGCGCCAACCCCGAATCGCTCCGCCAGCTCCGCCGTCACCTCGCTCAGCGACGCGCGCTCGCGCAAGCGCTCGGTGCGAAACAGATGCGTCGCAATATCGCGATCGCCGAGCTTGAACCATGGTTCGCCGTAAAAACGCGTGAGCGCCTCGAGTGCGACGAAGCTCTCCTCCGCCAGGCCCCATCCCTGCACGCGATTCACCGCACCCGCCAGGGTATAAATGATCGTGTCGATATCCGGCGAGACGTGCAGCCCGTAAAAATTCTCGTCGTCCCCGGTATTGACGATCACATCCAGCCGGCGCTGGTCCAGATGCCGTGCGAGCCCGCGGATGAACTTAGCCGCACCCACTCCCCCCGCAAGCGTGGTTATCCGCACCTGCGACTGAAGTAATCGGCCGCGCGCCATTGGGTGCCCTCTTTCCGTAGAGCTTCTTGTAAAGCGTGCTACGCTCGACCGCGACGCGCCCCATCTCGCGCGCGATATCCTCGAATTGATCCACCGCCACGAACTCGCCCGCGTCGCCGCCCGCCTGCGCCGTGATACTTTCCTCCATCAGCGTGCCCGACAGATCGTTGCATCCGGTCTTGAGCGTAAGCCCGGCGAGCTCGAGCCCGAGCTTCACCCACGAGGTCTGCAGATTGTCGATCTGCCCGCGCAGATAGAGCCGCGCCAGCGCGTACATCTGAAAATCCAGCAGTCCGGTCGGCGGCGGTGTGACCATCCCCTTGCGATACATGGTCGTGTTCTGATGGATAAACCGCAGCGGCACGAATTCGGTGAACCCGTGCGTGCGCTTCTGGATATCGCGCAGCAGCCCCAGATGGCCGATCACGTGATGCGGTTTCTCGATATGGCCGTACATTATCGTCGACGTGGTCGGCACCCCGGCTTCGTGCGCGGTCGTGATAATCTCGACCCACGCCGACACCTCGACTTTCTTGTGGCTCAGGATCTCGCGCACGTCGTCGTCGAGAATCTCGGCCGCGGTGCCCGGGAACGATCCGATCCCGGCTTCCTTCAGCATCGCGATATACGCCGGATAGCTGAGCCCCGTCCGCCGCGCGCCGTACATCACTTCCATCGGCGAGAACGCGTGCATGTGAATCTTCGGATAGGCGGTTTTGATTCCCACCAGCAGGTCGCGATAGTAATACGCCGGCATCTCCGGATTGATCCCGCCTTGCATGCAGATCTCGGTCGCGCCGCGCGCTTCGGCGTCGCCAACCTTCGTCAGGATCTTCTCAATCGGATGGTCGTACGCGTCGGACTCCCAGCGCTGGCGCTTGAAGCCGCAGAACTGGCAGTTGACGAAGCAGATATTGGTGAAGTTGATATTGCGGTTGACCACGTAAGTAACTTCGTCGCCGCAATCTTCCGCCCGCGCCAGGTCCGCGCACTTGATCAGCGCTTTCAGATCATCGCCTTCGCAGGTGTAGAGCAGCAGTCCTTCTTCAGGCGTCAGCTCGCCGCGATTCAGGCTCTTGACCAGCGCCGCGCGCACCGCCGGCGACGTTGTTCTCAGCAGCGCATCGAGCGGCGCCGCTTCTATTTCATCTACGTAATTACGAAGCTCGGTGAGGTCCATTCATCACCTCCGCGGTATGCGAGGAAAGCTTCTCGATCGCCGGCATCATCGCCGCATCGATCCAATTCTCGGTAATGAACTCAGGATAAGTCGCCAGCCGTTCCTTCAAACGGAAGCCCGCGCCGGCGCATCGCTGACGCAGTTTCGCCAGATGCGGCCACGGCGCCTCCGGATTCACGTAATCCTTGGTCAGCGGCGAGATCCCGCCCCAATCGTTGATCCCCGCGCTTAAGAACAGCTCGATCTCATGCGGCGAAAGATTCGGCGGCGCCTGCACGTTCATCTTGCCGCCCAGCACCAGCCGCGCAGTCGCGATCGCGCGCGCCATCTCGAGCGCGCCCGGCTCCGGCGCATCCGCCATCGGAATCTCCGGCTTGGCGCGGAAATTCTGAATTATCACTTCCTGGATATGACCGTGGCGCTCGTGCAGATCACGAATCGCGATCAGGCTCTGCGCGCGTTCCGCCGGCGTCTCGCCGATTCCCAGCAGGATTCCGGTGGTGAACGGGATCCGCAGCGCGCCTGCCTCATCGATCATCTTGAGCCTGAGCGCCGGCTCCTTGTCGGGAGCATACTGATGCGCCCCGCCGCGCCCGCGCAGGCGCCGCGATACGTTCTCCAGCATCAGTCCCATGCTCGCGTTGAGCGGCCTGAGCATCTGCATCTCTTCGTAGGTCATCAGGCCGGCGTTGGTATGCGGCAGCAGTCCTTCCTGCAACGCCAGTTCGCACGCCCGCCCGACGTATTCAAGCGTGGTGCGCACCCCGAGCGACGCCAGCGTCTGCCGAAATTCCTTGAACGCCACCTCCGGCTTGTCGCCCAGACACATCAGCGCTTCCTTGCATCCAAGCTCGGCCCCGCGCCGCGACCAATCGATAATTTCCTCCGGCGACATCGTCCACGCGCCCGCATCGCCCGGATCCTTGCGGAAGGTGCAATAGGTGCAGCGGTCGCGGCAGATATTGGTGACCGGCAAAAATACCTTGCGCGAGTACGTGACGTCGCGCCCTTTGCCGCGATCGCGCAGCGCCCCCGCCGCGCTCAGCAGCAGGTCCAGATCGTCGTCGGGACACTCGATCAGCCGTATCGCCTCGTCCTCGCCCAGGCGCTCACCGGCGAAGGCGCGGTCGAGAATATCCCGTAGCGGCGGCGACTTGGCGCTCGCGGAAGTCTCTTGAGTTGGCACCTCGTTCATTTACCGCCCCTTATAAGCGATCACAAATGGGGTAAGCAAACCTTGCATAAAAATTCGCCGGTCGGCAAGGTAAATAATTCCAAGAGCATGACAGAAATCCTCCGGCGTCCGCTACCAGTGGAACGCCGGACAGGCGCGGAACCAAACGGTAGGGCGACAATGAACAGCAATCGATATCGGCTCCTGGCGCCAATCAGTTCCGCGCGATTATGGTAGCTTTCATATCCTGGATGCGGTGAGGTATCGTTGATGGGGCGACGAATTCTGAAAGTTGACGCCGGTTTGGAGAGATTAAGCATGCCAGAGGCGAACGGGCCTGTTCCTAGCGCTGACGGGGCTGCGGCGCGAATCGAGTTCGAGCTCCAGCTTTACTACTGGATGAAACTGATTCGCGCCTTCGAAGAACGCGTCTCGCGGCTCCATCGTCAGAACAAGATTCTCGGCGGCGTCTATTCCGGCGCCGGCCAGGAAGCCATCGTTACCGGCATCTGCGCCCCGCTTCAGGAGGGCGACTTCGTTTCGCCTCTTCATCGCGATCTCGGCGCCTTCCTGATCCGCGGCGTCGATCCGGGGCAGTTGATGGCGCAGTTGATGGCCAAGGCGACCGGCCTTTCCCGCGGCAAGGACTCCGGCCTACACGCCGGCGATCTCGAGCACGGAATTTTCGGCTCGACCTCGATGCTCGGCTCCTCGCTGCCGGTCGCGGTCGGCGCCGCGCTCAAGTTCCGCGTCAAGAAACAGCCCAACGTCGCGGTCGCCTTCTTCGGCGAAGGCGCGTCCTCCCGCGGCGACGTGCACGAGGCGATGAATTTCGCCGGCGTGCAGAAGCTTCCGGTGGTGTTCGTCTGCGAGAACAATCGCTACGCCTATTCAACCCCGTTGGAAAAGCAGATGGCGGTCGAAGACGTTGCCGACCGCGCGCAGGCTTA
>DATJOQ010000452.1:0-4624 GCA_035506935.1 Binataceae bacterium (SeqCode)
CCAGCAGCAGGTTCTGCACCGCGGGATAGATCGAGCCGCCGCCGACAACCGGAATGCGGCCGAGCTTGGCGTCGGTGACCGCCAGCACCGTCGGGTCGAAGCAAAACACCGCTATTACTGGAGCCTCGTGAAAATGCGCCGCGAGATAATTGCCGGCGCGCACAGTGCGTCCGGCGCGCTCGCGCGCGGGCTGTGGTGTGTCAGACGGCATGGTGGTGTAGCGCTTGACGTATTCGTTCCATTGCTCGGTGTAGAGCGCGCCGAGACGCTGCTTGCGCGGAGGGTCTTTCACCACGACGATCCGCCACGGCTGGCGGTTGCCACCGGACGGCGCCCAGGTCGCGGCTTCCAGCACGCGATGGAGAACCTCGTCCGGAATCGGATCCGGCCGGAGCCGTCGCACCGCGCGCAGCGTTTTCATCGCCTCATAGATTCCCATTTCCGCCATCTTGGATGCCTCCGGTAACCGCTCGACTCGATGCAATTCGTATAGCCCGAAACTCGAGCAGCGGGAAACGCACGCTTGATTCACCGCGCTGTGCAAATCCGATCCGCGGTCATCGGCAGTTTTCTTGTGTCGGTTATAAATAAAGAGAAAATTGAGTCTAGCCTGAAGGACGGGAGCATCAGTCCGGATCGGCAAGAGAGAAACATCAATGGAAAGTCGCAGACTGGAAGCCGGCGCTGGCGCGATCGCCGTGGCAATCGATAGTCATCCGCAGGCCGCAGCGAAGCTCAAGGCGAGCCCGCGCCAGGGGAAGCCGGCCAAGCGGCCGAAAAAATCGGAGCGGGCCGAGCAATTGAAGACGCGGTTAATCGGCCTGGCTGACGAGCTTAAGGCGCAGGGATTCAGCGCCTTGCTGAAGCCGCCCGCAGCGATCGCGCTCGCGGAGGCGCCCGATCAGGATCCGAAAACCGGTGGCTGGATCGGCAAAGTAAAGGAGCCGTTGGGAGCGTACATCCAGCGCGTTTCCGTCGCCGATAATTTCTCCCAACGCCCGCCCTTCGATCACGTGACCGATCCGATCTATCGGCGGCTGATCAGAGATTTCATCGAAGGAGCGCTGGTGCCCGAGGCTAAGGTCGCCGCGCTCGATTCGGTATCCGGCGGCAAGATTGCCGAGCTGGATCATCGGGAAATTCGATGCTCGATTATCGACGGGCTGCAGCGGCTCTATTGCATGTGTATCGCAGTATTGCTGGTGCACGAGCGTCATCGGTTGGTGCAGGAGGGTTTGATTCCGAAGCAGGCCTGGGACTATTTCGCCGACGCGGTTAATCGCAGCGGGGAGCCGAAAGCGGCGACCGAGAAGATGCTCGAGCGCGCCATTCGTTACGAGATTTTTTATCGAATCGACCTTGGCGGTCTGCTGCACTACATGGTCACTTTCAACACCGGCCAGCGCCGCATGAGTCTTCCGATTCAGCTCGAGATCATGAAACGGCCGCTGATCGACGAGCTCCAGAAAGCCGGGATCAGCGTTCAATGCGAGGTCGAGCGATTGCCGGGCGTCGCCAAGCAGAAGGGTGAATTCGCGGCCTCCGATTTGATCCTGGCGACGCAGGCGTTTGTCAGCGTCAACGCTCATGTTTCCGCCGCGCCCGAAGCGAATCATTATCTCGAAGACCGAATTTATCTTGAGGGCATCGGCGACGTGGAAGACGCGGTAGCCGCGCTCAAGCGAGTCGCTGGCGAGCTCCATCCGCGCGTGATGAAGATCTACGCGGATGACGAAAAAAATCGGTACCTGATCGCGACCGACAGTTTCCTGTTCGGATTGGTCGCGGCCTGCGGATACGTCCGCAACGCGCGAGGTATGAGCGTGCTCGATAGCCAGCTCGATCGGGTGATCGCGTTGTTCAGAAAAGACGACTATGACCCGTTGAATCTGGCCGAATACTGGATCGCGCTGCGCAAGATGGCTCCGTCGCGCGGAAAGGCGATTCGCCGCCTGGTCGATGACACCTTTCGGCGGTTCTTCAACGGCGCCACCAACGGCCTCGATTGGTTTGATACGGCGGTCAGCCTGGGAGCCACGCCGCACTGACAAGGCTTCCTTTTGTTCGCCGGCGCGACGTCGGTTCCGTTCGCATCAGGATAGTTTAGTGTTTTAGTATTGTTCTGCACCTCAAGCATTACCGGTTGGCTCGGCCCAAGCCCGATAGAGGAGAGAAGGCACTTTGCAGATCGACATAACCCAGTTGATGTCATATCCGCGCGAGAAACTGTGGGAAACGATGCTGGATCCGGAAGTGATGGCGCGGGTACTTCCAGGAGTTGAGAAATTTGAGGTGGTTGGCCCGGACAAGTACGCGGTCCAGGTGAAGCTGGGCGTGCCGTCGGTCAAGGGAACTTACACAGGCAACGTCGAGATATTCGACAAGCAGGAGCCCGAAAGCTTTCGGCTCCGCGGCGACGGCAAAGGTACTCCGGGGTGGGCGAGGGGAGAGGTGCTGCTGACGCTTACGCCCGAGGGCGACGCTACCAGTATCAGGGCGAAGGCCAACGCGACGATTGGCGGCACGATCGCGGGTGTGGCGCAGCGGATGATGGAAGGAGTCGCGAAAAGCATGGCGCGCGATTTCTTCGCCGCGCTCGATCGCGAATTGCAGGCTCGCAAGTAGAGGGTTCTCACCTACGTCATCAGAAGATCGTCGCGGCCGGGTCAGCGTAGTGATCCTCGCGGCCGGACTCGCGCGCCGCATGGGGCGCGACAAGCTCAACCTGCCGCTCGGCGATCGGCCGGTTATCCGGCACACCGCCGAGATGGTATTTTCCGCTTCCTGGTTCGAATCAATCGTGGTGATCAATCCGCGCAACGGCGACGCAATTCGGCAAGCGCTAGAAGGCTTATCGTTAAGATTCGTATGCAATGAGCGATTCGAACAGGGGATCGCGACTTCTATCGCGACAGGAGCGGCCGCGGTGTCGCCCGACAGCGAAGCAATGCTGCTGGTGCAGGGCGATCAGCCGTTGGTGACGTCGGAGATGCTTGGCGAGCTCGTCGATACGTGGACGCGAGGCGGATACGAATTCGTCGCGGCCAGCTTCGATCGTATCACGACCACGCCGGTGTTGTTCGACAGCGCGCTGCTGGGCGAGTTAGCCGCGCTGGAAGGAGATATCGGCGCGCGCGCGGTGCTCAAGCGCCATCAGGGACACACGATAAGCTTTCCGCAATGGCGCGGACTCGATCTCGATACCGAGGAAGATTACGCGGAAGTGCGGCGTATCTGGGCGACGCTGGCTTAGCCTCAAGACGCTGTTCAGCAGCTTGTCGTTACTTTGGCGAGCCGATCAATCGATATGATAGCGGCGACGTTTGCGCCATAAGGTGGCGACGCCGATACCCAAGGTATCCGCGGCTTCTTCCAGCGTAGTCGCTTGCGAGACCACACGCCGGATATGCTCGGCTTCCACTTCTTCCAGCGTGGCGTCCGAGGTCGAGGACGGTGACAAACGGGCCGGAGGCGGCTGGAAAATGATGTCAGGCAGGTCGTCCTTATCGATGATATTGCCGCGGCTCAGGACCGTCGCGCGCTCGATCGCGTTGCGCAATTCGCGCACGTTGCCTGGCCAGGGATAGGCCGTAAGCGCCGCCAACGCCTCCGGCGACAGTTGCAGCGCGGGCCTGCGGTTGCGAGCACTGGCCGCGGCGAGAAACTTGTTGGCCAACGGCAGGATGTCTTCCGGTCGTTCGCGCAGCGCCGGCACGCGCAGCGAGATCACGTTGAGTCGATAAAAAATATCGGCGCGGAAGCGGCCGGCCGATGCCTCTTCCTCCAGATCGCGATTCGACGCTGCGATTATCCGGGTATCGACCTGGATGGTTTGCTGGCCGCCCACGCGCTCGAACCGCTGCTCCTGGAGGAAGCGCAGAAACTTGATCTGCAGCGCCGACGTGAGATCGGCGATCTCGTCGAGGAATACGGTGCCGGTATCCGCCGCTTCCAACCTGCCGGGTTTGTCCTTGATCGCGCCGGTGAAGGCGCCGCGCATATGCCCGAACAATTCGCTCTCCAGCAGATGCTCCGAAAGGGTGGTGCAGTTGACGACCACGAACGGACGGTCCCGGCGCGGACTCCAGTCATGAATCTGTTTCGCCAGCACATTCTTGCCGGTTCCGCTCTCGCCCGAGAGCAGGATGCTCGCCTCGCTTTTGGCGGCCTGGCGGGCGGTCTCGAACAACGAGACCATCAGGGGACTGCGTGACTCCAAGTGCGGGACACCGTCGATGGCGCCGCGCAGATCCCTGATTTCGGTGCGCAGGTGCTGCACCTCCAGCGCGCGATCGACGGCGTGTTGAATGCTCGCGAGCGAGAATGGCTTGGTCAGATAATCGTGAGCGCCGGCCTTCATGCAGGCAACCGCGTTCTCGACCGTGGCGAATGCGGTCATCAGGATGACCAGGGTTTCTGGAGAGCGGCGCTTGATCTCCTTGAGCAGCTCAAGGCCGTTCATCTCGGCCATTCGGTAATCGGTCAGGATCAGGTCGAAATCGTCTTTTTTGGCGAGAGCTGCGAGCGCCTGGGGACCGTTCTCGGCGGTCGCAACCTGATGTCCGCAGGACTCGAGGAATTTGGCCAGGCTGACACGGATGTTCTTCTCGTCGTCGACCACCAG
>DATJOQ010000453.1:0-6590 GCA_035506935.1 Binataceae bacterium (SeqCode)
CACGAACTGCGAAGAGGAAGATTGGGACCGCATTATCGCGATCAATCTGACCGGCGTTTTCCTGTGCATGAAGTACGAAATCCTCCAGATGCTGAAGCAGGGCGGCGGTGGTTCTATAGTGAATACGGCCTCGGTCGCCGGCATGATCGGACTGCCGGGGTTCGCGCCTTATTGTGCGACCAAGGGCGGGGTGATTCAGCTCACTCGGGCAGCGTCGCTCGAGTATGCGAAGCAAAAGATTAGAATCAACGCGGTGTGTCCGGGCGTTATCAGAACGCCGATGGTTGAGCGCCTGATGGACAGCCGTCCCGAGTACAACGAGGCGGCTCTGACCGCGTTTGAGCCGGTGGGGCGATTCGGCACGCCGGAAGAAATCGCGGAGGCGGTGCTGTGGCTTAGCTCGGATGCGGCGTCGTTCGTTACCGGGTTACCGATGGCAGTGGACGGTGGCTGGACCGCGCAGTAGTGCGGGTTTTATCGGCCGGTCTGTCCTCTCGCGAGCGTTCGGACAAACCGCTCGGCGGCGCGTCGGTGTCGACGCGGACGAAATCGGCGAGCCGGTCGGGCAATACGATCAGCCGCCGGCCTTCGCGCTGAATCACCTGCTGGCGTTCGAATTCGTTCAGATGCTCGGTGATTCGTTGCCGCGAAGCGCCGACCAACTCCGCCAGATCTTCATGCGTGAGCGGTAGCGAAAGAATCGTCCCGCGAGCGTCGCGTACGCCGAATTTAGAAGCCAGCTCGAGCAGCGCCGCCGCCAGGCGTTCGCGCAATCCCAGGCCGAGAAAGCTGGTGTAGCGGAGCAGCATCCCCCACCATCGGCCGACCGTGAATTCCATCGTGCGGCTGAAATTGGCGAAGGGAATGCCCAGCACGATATCCACGAACTGCTCGGGCGCGATAGTGCCGACGCGGCAATCAGTGAACGCATCGCAACGAAACGGCCGCTGCATCTCGGTCAGCAGCGAGGAAACACCGAAAATCTCTCCCGCGGCCACCAGCGCCACCAACACCCGCTCCTGATCACGGCCCACGAACGTCAGCTTGGCTACGCCTGACAGCAGCAGAAAGACGCGGTTCGCAACCTCCTTCTCGAAGAAGATCACGTCATGTTTTTTTATCTTGCGGAAGGTCAGTGCGGCATAGAGCCGATCGAGCCTCTCCGGTTCCAGCCATGAGAGGCTGGCAAGCTTCTGTAAGGCTTTTAAATCCTGCTCGCGCTCGTACAGCACAATTGGTCTGTTATCACAAAAATGATTCAGACAATCATGAAAAAGAATCAGCCCAGCCGGCGACCGACTACAAATTAAGACAAGCATCGGATTTTTCTTCCCTCGACGGGGCTATTAGCGTCGCTGAATTGTCGCCTGAGCGACATCATAAGCAAAAAAATCTAATCCGAGTGACATTTTCGTCACCCAGGTGACGGAACTGACCGGGGGACGAACTTGATCCTGTCGAAGATTAGATTAAATTGAGCAACGTAATTTGGATATCAGAGAAATTTAACAGACCGAAGCGGTCGAGAAGGTTAAAAATGGCGTCACCAGCACAAAACAGTAAGGACCTGGCTAGCCTGTACAAGATGCTTTTTATCGAGCTCCCGACGACGAGCTCGAAAGCGCTGTTAGGCCTCGGCGAAGATGGCGCGCTGGAGCAAACAGTTTGGAAGGCGTACGACACCGGGATTCGTCTGGTTAACCGCTCAACCGATTCGCTCTATCAGAATCCCTTCTTTGGCGATGCGCTCGGGCGCAGCCTGCCGGGATTGCTTCAGGCGCAGCGTCTAACCAGCGCCGTGAGCGGAGCGGCGTTTGCCGCGTGGCGCTCGCTGACCGGATTGGCAGGGGCCGCGGAGATTCATGCGGTGCGAAGCGAGATTCGCGATCTGCGCCGCGAGCTGAGCAGTCTGATAGCGGCTTTGCCGGAGCGGGCGGCTACGGATGAGCAAGTTGACCTGCGCGACGAAGAGGCGGAAGAGGATTTCATCCGGGCGCTCGACGGCCGGTTGCAGGCGGTCTCAACCAATGGTCACGTGGCGAAGGCTGCATAAGGACTAAGAAGCTTTTTCACAGGAAACGATTAATCAACGGCCCAAAGCGGATAGATATAAGGAAGATCCAAATGCTCTCACTGCTAAGCGAACTGCCGCAGTATTGGACGGAAGGCGCGATTCGCGCTCTTGAAGGCTACCGTCGTGGAATAAGCGACAGCTATCCGGTCGAAGACGATCCTCCTCCGCTGACTCCTTACGACGTGATTTACGAGGGCGGCAAGGTGAGTTTGCGTCGTTACGCCGCGCAGGGCCCTCGTCGTGCTACTCCGCTGCTTATCTGCTTCGCGCTGATCAAGCGGCCTTATATCCTCGACCTGCTGCCGGGCCGCAGCCTGATCGAGACCATGACCAAAAACGGGTTCGAGACCTACCTTATCGACTGGATTCCGCCCAATCGCTCGGATACCTGGCGCGGATTTGACGCCTACGTGAATCAGGATATCGACAACGCGGCGCATGCGGTGATGGAGCGCGAGGGCGTCGACCAGATCTCGCTGCTGGGTTACTGCTTCGGCGGGTTACTGTCCACGATGTACACCGCGCTGCATCAGGATACCGTCAAGAACTTTATTCCGCTGACGCTGCCGTTCGACATGAGCGTGAGTGATATTCCGAGCAACAGCATCGTCCATCGCATGAGCGATGATACCGTAAAGATGATCACCCATATTTACGGCAATTGCCCGGCCTCGATTATGAACGCGGGTTTCACCTCGATGTCGCCGGTTCATCATGCGTTGGACAAATACGTCGGATTGTACCGCAACAAGGAGACTCCCGGTTATTCCAAGATGTTCGAGTTGTTCGAACGCTGGATGAACAACGACGTGCCGCTGGCGGGCCAGATTTTCCGCGAGCTGATAATCGACGTCTTCAAGAAGAACCTGGTGCCGCAAAGTCAGTTCGTGGCGGGCGGCCGCAGGGTCGAGCTCAAGAATATTACCTGTCCGGTGCTCAATGTGGTGGCCGACAACGACGACGTGGTGGCTCCCCGATCGAGCCTGCCGTTCATTGACGCGATTGCGAGCCGCGACAAAGCCAATCTGACGTTTCCCGCGGGTCACGTCGGCGCCATCGTGAGCAGCGCGGCGCAGAAAAAGCTGTGGCCACAGGTGTGCAATTGGCTCGCAGATCACGACGCTTGAGGAGTCAGTCAACGCTAACGAAGCAGCGAGGTGAATTGATGGAAAAGGCAAGAAAGGAGACCTTCGAGACGATGGCTAATTTGATCGAATTCGGCGGCCCGTTTCAAAAGAACGCGAAGCGGATTGCCGCCTGGTATATAGACACGACCGAGAGCCTGGCCAAAGAGAGTTTGGCCCTGCACGAAAAGTCGACGGTGTGGGCCAAGGACACTCCGTTGGCGGCGGTGTTCGAGGCGCAAAACTCGATGGCGCAGCAGTTGGTGGAGAACTCCGTCAGCTTTGCGCGCAGGCTGTTCCAGCTCGATAAGGAAGACGCCGCATCGTAATCATGCCGCGCGCTAGCGCGGTGTCCGCCAAAAGGGGGAGCGCCGAGCCGTATGGGCTTGAGCTCGGCTCCCGGCTCGGCGCTGGCGGACTTAATCGAGCGCGCTGGCGGCGTCCGGGGCTGAACCTGAGCCTCGGTTGGTCGAGGCGCTGACAGCGTTGCCTACGCTCTGTTATGATCGGCGATAGAGGTTTCTGACATGAGGCATCCGCTGGTCGGCCTGAGCTGCGCAACTTTACTTCTCGGATCCGTTGGATGCTCGACCCTTAGCTCCGGCTACGATTGGACTCGCGCATATTTCGGCAGCGCACAGACCGCAGCCGCGCGGCAACCGATTGCGGAAACGGAATCGACGCTGTTGGCGGCGGGATTCCGCCAGCTTCCCGCGAACAGCGGGGACGAGCTAAAACAGCTCAAGTCGCTGCCGCCGCAGCAGATCAGCTACACCATCACCAACGGTGCAGTGGTTTACCGGTTCGCGGATCCCGATTATTGCCGATGCATCTACGTGGGTAGTGACAAGGCCTACCAGGCCTACGAACAGCTAACAGCCGCAAACGAGAGCGAAAAGACCGACAAGGGTATTGCGGTTATTCGACGGCAGGCGACTCAGCAAGAAGCGCTCGACTCCGTTAACGATCTGAATCCGTTCCGCTACGACTGGTTCTAGGCACGCCGACCGAGCCGAAGACGCCTACCGCTCCGGCGCGATCGAGAGAATCGCCCGCACCTTGGATTCTATCTCGGGTGCGAACACCACGTCGCTGATGATCGCGACTGCGTCGGCTCCCGCGCCCAGCACTTCTGCGACCCTGCCTTCCGTGATGCCGCCGATTGCAACGATCGGAATTTTGATCGCGGCGCGGACCGCGCGCAGAATCTCGAGTCCCTGCCCGACACGAGTTTCCTTGGCGCCGCCAGCGTACATCGGGCCGAAGCCGATGTAATCGGCGCCAGCCCGCTCGGCCGCGATCGCCTGTTCGACGCGGTGGGTGGAGATTCCGATAATCATCTGTGAGCTGACAACACTGCGCGCGGCTTCGATCGGTAGATCGTCCTGGCCCAAATGAACTCCGTCCGCTCCCGCGAGCTTCGCGATATCCGCCCGATCGTTCACGATAAACAATGCACGATGCTGGCGGCAGAGCGGTGCCATAGCCTCGGCAGCCGCGAGAAAGTCGCGAGCCGAAGCGCGCTTCATCCGGAGCTGTAGAATTTTTGCGCCGGCGGCGAGCAACGTCTTCGCCAAATCGACTGGCTCATGTCCGGCAATCGGATCGACCATCGCGTAGAAATGCGACGGCAGTGAGATCATTCCGGCGGATTCTTGCGCAGTACGATCCTGAGTTCGGTGATTTTCTTGCGCAGCGTGTTGCGATTGAGTCCGAGCATCCGGGCCGCGCGCACCTGGTTGCCGCCGGCGCGCTCCAGGGTGAGCTCGATCAGCGGGCGCTCGATCTCGGAGATCATCCAGCCGTAGAGATCCTGCGGTTCGCCGTCGCCAAGCTCGTCGAGATGATCACTGACCCGGCGCGTGATCAATTCGCCCAATGACGTGGCGGTGTTATCGGTTGCCGAGCGTGGACGGCTGGCGTTGCGCCCGAGCACGACATCGTCGGCCTGGATAATGTTGCCGGGGGCGAGTAGGGCGGCCCGGAGCACACAGTTCTCGAGCTCACGGACGTTGCCCGGCCACATGTAGTTCTCAAGCGCGGTGCGGGCTTCAGGGGCGACGCCGCTGGCGCGCGCACCCATCTCTCGCGCGGCCTTGGCGACGAAGTAGTCGGTCAACTCCGAGATGTCCTCGCGGCGCTCGCGCAGCGGCGGCAAATCGATCGGAATCACGCGCAGGCGGAAGTAAAGATCCTCGCGGAAGCGGCGCTCCGCCACCGCCGATTCCAGATCCTGGTTGCTGGCGGCGATAATCCTGGCCTGCAGGCGAAGAATATCGGAGCCGCCCACGCGCGTGAATTCGCGTTCCTGAATCGCACGCAGCAGCTTGGGCTGAAGTTCGAGCGGGAGGTCGCTGATTTCATCGAGAAAAATCGTGCCGTTGCCCGACAGCTCGAATTTTCCC
This sequence comes from Binataceae bacterium (SeqCode), assembly GCA_035506935.1. Taxonomy (GTDB): domain Bacteria; phylum Desulfobacterota; class Binatia; order Binatales; family Binataceae; genus DATJOQ01. The sequence goes on from DATJOQ010000453.1 coordinate 5,604, forward strand.
GAACGCCGCTCGGTCGCACCGGTAAATGCCCCGCGTTCGTGGCCGAAGAGCTCGCTTTCTAAAAGGCCCTGTGGAATCGCGGAGCAGTTAACCGCGACGAAAGGCGCCCGCCATCGCTCGGACTTGAAATGAATCGCGCGTGCCACCAGTTCTTTGCCGGTGCCGCTCTCGCCGCAGATCAGAACGTTGGCGTCATTGATAACTATCCGGCCGATGAGCTTGTAGACTTCCTGCATCGCCGGGCTCCGTCCAACGATCTCGCCGCCAACCTGCCGGCTGATCTCCTGCTTGAGCCGATCCAGCTCAGCGGTCTGAGTGCCCGCCTCGATCGCCCGGCTTACCGCCAGCGCCACTAAATCCAGATTGGCGAACGGCTTGGTCAGATAATCGTGCGCTCCGCGTTTGATAGCTTCGACCGCGTTGGTCATCGTGCTGGCGGCCGTAATCACGATAATCGGTGTGCGGATCCCTTCACCGCGGATCGCTGACAGAACCTCGAGGCCACCGGCGCCCGGCATAATGATGTCCAGCAGGGCGGCTTCGAAGCGGTTGGCGCGCAAGGCAGCGATGGCCTGGTAGCTGTCGCACGCCTCCTCGACGTTATAGCCGTCCGCCTCCAGCCGATGCCTCATTACGAGGCGGATAGCCGCGTCGTCATCGGCCACCAGCACGCGTGGGCCGGTGAGATTCACCACTGCAGTGATTTTAGGGTTAGAAGCAGCCATGGAGCTTTAAGGCTTTCACTCTACCAAGATTGCGCAAGCGGGTGTATCGCCCTTTGGCGTTCACCGGCGTTTCTCCGCCGCGGCGTTTGAGGGCTCGGAAATTATCGGTAGCGTCACCTTGAAAATCATACCCGGCAGCACCTCCGGTCGGTCGGCGCTGCGCTGATTGATGTTATGGGAGACGGAGGAATCCGCCTTTGGTTGCGAACGGTGCGGAACCATCCCGTCGACGCCGTCCGTCGGAGCGCTATCCCATCCACTG
>DATJOQ010000454.1:0-14041 GCA_035506935.1 Binataceae bacterium (SeqCode)
CGTTCCACTGGGCCTTCGCTGGGGAGGTCGTCGGCAACAACGCCAACGATCTGACGGCGATTCTGGCCGACCCGAACGTGAGCATGCACGACTGCAAGGCCTTCGCCTGCCAGGTCGAGGCCGGGCGGCTTGAGGGGCACGCTCCGCATCCGACGGTGCCCGCGGCACCTTGGCCGACGCTCGACCCGATCCCGAACACGCCGGCCAGCGCTCAACCAGAAGGAAGGGTGGGACATGGCAAGTAGAGAGAGGCACCTATCCGGATTGCTGCAGACCAGTGATCCACCGCGCGGCCTAATCTCGGAAGTGGTACACCGCCTGATCTATCCGTTCCAGCGTGGTGAAGCGCCGAAGCCCCAAACGCCGACCGGCTTTTATACGGATACGACCATATGTATCGGCTGCAAGGCTTGCGAAGTCGCGTGCAAGCAGTGGAACCAATTACCTGCGGATGGGTTCAACTGGTCCGGCAACAGCTACGACAATACCGCGGAGTTATCGGCGACAACCTGGCGCCATGTGAAGTTCGTCGAGCAATTCTCCGACGCGTGGTCAAGCGATCGCGCTTCACTGGACTTTGCGCCTGACGTGCCGGATCACAACCGCTGGCTGATGATGAGCGACCATTGCAAGCATTGCCTCGCGGCCCCGTGCCATCAGGCCTGCCCGACTGGAGCCATCATCCATAATGAGTTCGAGAACGTCTACATTCAGGCCGACATTTGCAACGGATGCTCGTGCTGCGTGGCGTCCTGCCCGTTCGGCGTCATCACTCGCGACAACGTGGGCGGTCATTCGCACAAATGCACGCTCTGCTACGACCGCCAACGCGACGGTCTTGAACCGGCCTGCGCCAAGGCATGTCCGACCCAGTCAATCCACTTCGGCCCGATCGACGAGCTGCGCGAGCAGGCCCGCCAACGCGTGGAGGAACTTCATCGACGCGGCGTGACGCAGGCATACCTTTACGGAGACGCCCCGAGTCAGACCTATTCGGAAATGCATTCGTTCTATCTGCTGGTCGATCGCCCTTCGGTTTATGGACTGCCGGACAATCCGTTCAATCCGTGGCTGCACATGATGGGAGATTACGCTCGTTCGATCGCGGGTGGCGTGGTCGCTATCGCTGCGCTGCTCGTGGTGGTGCTTCTCCTGAGATCCTGAGTTGTACGGGAACTCTACACCGCAGCAGGCTCTCGCCAAACCTCCTTTGCCGGGAGGAGAGAAGGACAGCGGCGGCTATGCGAACCTTCCATTTACCAAGGTGCCGGGATGGTACGGCACTATCGCTTGGGACGCTTTACTCAACGGTATGGCGACCGGACTGTTCATGGCGGCCGCGTTTAGCGAGTTGGCTGCGCCTGCGATCTTCACGCCCGTGGCAAAAGTGGCATATCCGGTCGCTCTCGTGCTTTTGCTCGTTGACCTCGGATTGCTCGTGAGCGATCTCGGCGATCCGTTGCGTTTCCATCACATGCTGCGGGTTTTCAAGCCGCGTTCCCCGATGTCGGTCGGGACGTGGTGTCTGACAATCTTCTCGCTACCCTTGACTGCGGCGGCGGCGCTCAGCCTGCTGGCCGAAATGGGGCCACTTCTGCCGATTAAAATTGACTTCGAGTGGCCGCGCATACTCGCGGTGATCGCGGGACTGCTGCCAGCCTTCGGTTCCGCGGCCTACAAGGGCGTGTTGCTAAGTACAAACGCTCAACCAGGGTGGAAAGACGCACGCTGGATGGGAGGTTATCTCACCAATTCGGCCCTCCTGATCGGTTGCGGCGAGCTGCTTGTCCTGTCAGCCCTGATGGGACGAACTCAGGCGGCCGCCATCCTCCGAATCGCATTCATCGTGCTGCTCATACTCAATTTGATTCCCTTGGGACTGCTGTTTTCGGACCTGCAACCGACCCATGCGCGACTCTATACTCGCAAACAAGAATGGCGCGCTGGCGTACTGATCTTTGCTGGCGGGACGCTGATTCCCCTGGCCCTGACACTTTTCAACGGCGGTCTCCTGTTCTTATTTGCCTCCGTGATTTTTCTTTTACTGGGAAGTTGGGTCATCCGCTTTGTTTACGTCAAGATACCCCACACTGCGCCGTTGGAGATCCGAAGCCGGGTGGTCTAGCGAGAGCGACGGGCGATAAGCGCTAGGGCACCCGTTCCGACCTCGACCTAGCGGGCAAACGCAAAGGAGTTAAGTTCCATGGCGACTCAGCCAAAGACGGCGATCATCACCGGCGCGTCGCAGGGAATCGGAGCCGGTTTGGTGCATGCCTTTCTCGAACTGGACTATTCAGTCCTGGCAACTTCAAAAAACATCACCAAATCCACCACGTTTTCCTCGGGAGATCGGCTGGCTCTGGTCGACGGAGATATCGGCACACTTGCTACAGCCGAGAAAATTGCTGACACGGCGATTAGCAAGTTTGGATCAATCGACGTACTCGTAAATAACGCAGGCATCTTCTTGGCCAAACCCTTCACGAGCTACACAGCCGAAGACTTCAAAGTTCTCGCTTCCACCAATCTGGAAGGCTTCATCTTTATTACTCAACTCGCAATCAAGCACATGATCGCTCAGAAATCGGGCGGAAGTATTGTGAACATCACAGCTAGTCTCGCGCAGCACCCGATAGCCGGAGTTAATGCTTCGGTCGCAATGATCACCAAGGGCGGGCTGGAGTCGGCCACTCGCCATTTGGCGATGGAGTACGCGAAAGAAAGCATTCGCGTGAATGCGGTAGCGCCAGGCACGGTTCGTACTCCGCTGCTCAAAAACGATTCCAACGAGTACCTCGAATCCCGTTCCCCGATGGGAACCATTGCCGATGTTCAGGATATCGTTGAGGCGGTCATCTACCTCATCAAAGCTCGCATGGTCACCGGCGAAGTCCTTCACGTCGATGGAGGCGCGCATGTGGGGAAGTGGTAGACCGCGTTCAGGACTTCGGGGGGGCGGAGCGAATTTCCAGCAGAGACAACACCTGAAAAGCTGACCGCAGCGCGAACAGGCGCTGCGGTCTCTGCACCACCGACGACGGGCCGGAGCGCTTCGAGCGAGAAGATTCAAGCGTGTGGGGACGCGCCCAAACTCTCCCTACTAGCGTCCGGACCCGCCGGGTGGTCAACCGGATGCCGATGACGATCCGCGCCGTGACGGCTCGTGGTGCTCTCTCGCGTTGGCGGATGGTCGCACCACTCAACCTCGCGTGAACACCAGGAATCCCCGAGGCAGAACGCCATCGTCAGACAACTATTTCTCGCATGCGTCGAGACACGTCTCGAGGGCTTTTTCGCACGTAGCGAGTGCGGACTCATAGGTTTTCACATCAGACTCAGCGCAGGTTGCCAGCGAACCGTACGCACTGCGGCACGCTTTCGACGTATGCTCGCTCGAACACGCGCTTTGCGCGGCGCTAATCTGCGAGGAGCATGTGGAGTCGATGTCTCCTAGAGCGGTAGTTTCCACGCTTGCAGCACAGCTATTGTCGTCGCTTAAACAGGTGGCCTCGCAGGGATAGACCAGTTGGTTCAGTAATATCGCGGTGTGCCCTGACGCTGGTCCGCGAGGGCTGTCTGACTGTGCCATCGCTGCCTGTGCAGCGAGCATAATCACGATACTTAGTATTCCTATCACTTTCATAAGGTTTTCCTTTCGCCTATCGAGACATCCTTCCTGCACGAATCTCTTGAATTAAACGCCGCCGCCCGCCGTCGAAAATCACAAGGACCGTATCAGTGAACCCAAGAGTTGGCTTGCCCGATGACGACAAAAACCCTGACAGTTGAAGACGAAACAATTGACAATTCGAGACAGCTGGCTTGACGTTTCGCGACCGGAGGGCGCGGCCGCAGCCGCGGGCACTTTCGGCGTGGGCACCAGTGGCGGCGATATTGTCCCGAAGAACTTCGGCGCCGCCGAGAACGAGGAAGCGAGCCAGCGGGTTGGGCCGCTTGCGGAAATTCCGCGTCTCCTGCGCCAACTCGGCACCGAGCCGAGCGAGGTGTTGGCCAGCGTCGGTCTTGAGGCGGAGGCGCTCGACGGACCTGAGAAGCGTATTCCGTTTGTCGCAGCGGGCCGATTGTTGTATCAGTGCGTGGCGAAAACCAGGTGCCGGCATTTCGCGCTGCTGTTAGGCCAGCGGGCGCGCCTTTCACATCTCGGACTGCCGGGCCAACTGGTTCAGTGCTCGTCCACGTTGCGCGCAGCGATCACGACCTTCGCCGCCTACCAACATCTGAACAGTCAGGGCTTAGCCACGTTTTTGCTGGAGAAATGCGGCGTCGCGACCCTCGGCCCAGTCATCTATCAAAAGGGCGCAGAGTACGTCGATGAGGTCTACGATAACGCTGTCGCGTCGACGCTTAGCATCGTGCGGGAACTGTTTGGCGCGAACTGGAAGCCGGAAAGGATGCTTTTCGCGCACACCAAGCCGACCGACGATACTCCTTACCGGCGCTTCTTTCAGGCTCCTTGTCGATTCGATTGCGAGCGGACTGCCCTGGTTTTCCCGGCCTCGGTGCTTGAGCAGCGATTACCCGGTTCCGACCCCGGACAGTTTCGAATGCTCGAAACGCAGGCCCAAATTTGGGATGACGAAGACCTGGCGCTGTGGCTGCGACGTACGTTGCGCGTGATGCTGCTTGCTGAAGCCGTGTCCAGTGATCGAGTCGCCAAGCTGCTGTCGATACATCGCCGCACGCTCAGCCGTCGCCTGCAGGCAGAGGGCACGACGTTCCAGCAACTGCTCGATGAAGTACGCTTCGAGAGCGCGTGTCAGTTGCTGGATCGGTCGCGCACGCCGATCACGGAGATCGGCGTCTCGCTCGGTTACGCGGAATCAAGCGCGTTCAGCCGCGCCTTTAAACGCTGGTCGGGAACGACTCCGCTTGAGAGGCGGCGAAGATCTCAGGAAGTGACAGCGCTCTATTCCGAGCCGCCATCGGACAGTCAGAGATTTGCGGCCTGGAGTCCATCAGGTAAACGCTAAACGCAAAGCAGTTACGGTTGGTTCAGCGAGGGCTTCGATACCGCTGAAGATGGACATTCCGGCTTTACCACTGGGCGGGCGTGTCGAGATAAGGGACGTTGTTAAGTTGAGCCTCGGACCAGCCGCCGCCCAGATCACCGATAAGGGTGGCGGCCTCGACCAGCTCGTTTTGCCGTACCGTTAGTAAGTTCTCCTCGTCGGTCAGTGCGGTGGCCTGGGCCGTTGCGACCGTGGTGTAATCGACGGTTCCGGCCAGGTACTCGTTGAGCGCGATCTGTGCAGCGCTTTTCGCGTCGCGTACAGCGGCCCTGAGCGCCTCGGCCTCCAGGCTAAGGATGCGCAGGCCCGCAAGATTGTCCTCCACGCCTTGGAAGGCGCTTAGCACCGTGGCGCGATAGTTCGCCACAGCCGATTGATACGCCGCCTTGGCCGCAGCCACCTCAGCCCTGCGCGCCCCGAAATCGAAAATCGTCTCGGTGCCGGTCGCTCCGATCGACCAGACGGTGTTGGCGGCGCTAAACAGACCACCGAGCGGCCCCTGCGCGAAACCGTACGCGGCCGACAGAGATATATCCGGATAATAAGCGGCCACCGCGACGCCGATAGCAGCATTTTGAGCCTTCATGGTGCGCTCGGCGGCCGCAATATCCGGGCGCCGCTGCAGCAGGATCGAGGGCACACCCACGGGAATCTCCGGCATTGCGGGGAGGCCCGTACTGCGTGGAATGTCGAGGTCTTCTGGGTTGCGGCCGACCAGCACCGCGATCGCGTGCTCATATTGCGCGCGTGCGACACCCAGTGCGATTAGGCTGGCTTGAGCGTTTTCGAGCTGGACGCGCGCGATGAGCTCGTCGGACGGAGGGTAAAGGCTGTAGCCGGCCTTTACCGCATTGGAGACGACGCGAAGATATTCGGTGTACTCTGTCACCGTCCTGGTCAGCAGATCGATATCGATGTCCGTCACGCGCAGGTTGATAACCGTCGTCGCGAGCGTCACCTGCTCAGACAGGGTCGCATTGGCCAGGGTCGCTTCGCTCGCCTGCGCATTAGCTTGATTTTCCTCGATGGTGCGGCGCACCTTGCCCCAGATGTCGAGGTCCCAGCTCACTGTTCCTTCGACCGCCCCCTCGGTGATCTCGAAGGCGGAAGGAACTGAAGCGGTACGCGATGCTGCGGCAGCAGTCGGTGTTGCGACGGCGCTCGGTGCTGTGGCGACATTGGCACCGCTGCTCGTCACGGTAACGTTCGACCGCGAGCGCGTCACGAAGCCGGTCGCGCCGATAGTCGGGAACAGCGCGGCATCCGCCTCCCGCACCAATGCCAACGCCTGCTGGTAGTTTTGATAATCAGCCAGAACGGTTTGGTTCGAGATCCCTACGCTGGGTTCGAGCCGATCGAGCAACGGATCGCGGAAGTCAATCCACCAGTCGCCCTTGGGGGCAGCGTCGGCCGGCGCAGCCGGTACCCAGCCGGGCAGCTCCTTGTATCGCGGCGCGGGCTCGGCCGCAGGTGACGGGCGGTAGTAATTAGGCCCCACGAGGCAGCCCGCGAGCAACAGGAGAAGCGATAAGAAAGCCGTGTGTGCGGTAGCGCGGAGTCTCATGCGCTGGACCCCGTTTCGCCCCGGCGTCGTCGAAAGAGTCCCGAACCGAGGCTGATCAGATTAAGACGCAGGCGCTCGAATGAGAGATAGATCACCGGCGTTGTGAACAGGGTGAAGATCTGACTGAGGACCAAGCCGCCCATCATGGTGATGCCCAACGGTTGACGTACCGATGCGCCCATGCCGATGCCGATGGCGAGCGGCACGGCGCCCAGCACAGCGGCGGCGGTGGTCATCATGATCGGCCGCAGGCGTATTACGGCGGCCTCATGAATCGCGTCGCTCGGCTCGCGTTTCTCATTGCGCTCGAGATGGATCGCGAAGTCGATCATCATGATCGCGTTTTTCTTTACTATGCCGATGAGCAGTATGATCCCGATCAGCGCGATCACCGAGAAAGGAACACCGAATATCAACAGGGCGAGCGTGGCCCCGATTCCGGCGGAGGGAAGGGTCGAGATTATGGTCAGTGGGTGAATCGTGTTTTCATACAGGATGCCCAGCACGATATAGACCGCGATCAGAGCAGCGAGAATCAGCACCGGAATCGCATTGAACGACTGGGCGAAGACCTTCGCAGCGCCCTGAAAGCTGCCGTGAATCGAGGCAGGTGCGTCCAGTTCGCGCATCGTCGACTCGATCAGAGTTTGCGCATCGCTCAACGATCCGCCCGGCGGCAGATTGAACGAGACCGTAGCCGATACGAGACCGCCCAGGTGATTGACTTGGATCGCGGTGTGAGTGTTGACCGAACTGGCAAGCGCGGCCATCGGCACCATCGTCTCGGGGGTGGTGCTGTCGGCGTTGGCGGTCGACGTTCCGCCACGGCCGTTCGAGATCGTGTTCGTGTTCTCGTTTGACTCTGCTGCCTGTGCCAGCGAGTTGAGCGAGTTGGTGGCGGAGGCGGTCGTCTGCGGTGCTACCAGGGACGAGAATGCCGCAATGCTACTCACCGTTCCGGGGGGCATCTGCGTCGATGCTGTTCCGGTGACATTACCTGCGGCGGTACTGACGAAGATCCGGTTGAGTTCCCGGGGATGCTGCCAGTATTTGGGCGCGACCTCCATCACGACAAAATACTGATTAAAAGGATTGTAGATCGTCGAGACGGTACGTTGGCCGAACGCGTCGTACAGTACCTGATCGATTTGGTTCGGCGTCAGCTGGTAGCGCGCTGCCGTGGCGCGGTCGATCGTCACATAGGTCTGCAGGCCGTTTTGCTGCATATCCGTATTGACATCCGTCAATTGATCGGGGTGTTTCCTGAGCTCGGTGATCAGGCTTGGGACGACCTTGTAGATCGCCTGCGGATCGTCGCCGTTCAAAGTATATTGGTATTCCGCGGCCGACTGCTGACCACCGATATGCAAGTCCTGCTGTGCCTGCAGGAACATCCTTGCCCCGGAGACCCTATTGAGACTGGGACGAAGGCGCTGGACGATCTGATCCGCCGCGAGGTCTCGCTGCGAGAGCGGTTTCAGCGCGATGTAAATATTGGCCTGGTTGCCCGCCCGGCCGGCCGAGCCAGAGCCTGTGAAGCCGAAGACAGAGGCGACTGCGGGGTCCTTACTCACGATTCCCTGCAATTGCGATAGCTTCTGCGCCATTGCCGGAAACGAGATATCCTGATCGGCGATAATCTGCCCCAAAATGAAGCCGTTATCCTGCTCGGGAAACAACGTCGAGGGAAGCAGCCTGAACAAGAAGACGTTGCCCACGATGAGTCCGACAAGCACGAGTCCGATCAGCAGACTCCGGTGCAGCACCAGCCACAGGCCCCGCCCATAGGCATCTTTGAAGCGGTCGAACTGGCTTTCCAGCCAGACGGCCCAGCGCGCCCGCGTCTGTGGAGCGTCAAGGCTCTTAAGCAGACGGGCGCACATGCACGGCGTGACGGTTAGCGAGATCACCATCGAGATTAGAATGGCGATCGACAGCGTCACCGCGAACTCGTGGAGCAGGAGGCCGATCACCCCCGGCATCAGCAGGACTGGGATGAATACCGCAATCAGCGAAAGGCTCATCGAGATGACAGTGAATCCGACCTCGGCGCTGCCTTGGAGGGCCGCCTCGTGCGGGCTCAGGCCGGACTCGATATGGCGCGCGATATTTTCAAGCACGACAACGGCATCGTCCACCACGAAGCCCGTGCCGATGGTGAGCGCCATCAGTGAGAGGTTATCGATGCTGTAGCCGAGCAGATACATCGGGGCGAACGTACCGATGATCGACAGCGGCAGCGCGACCGCTGGTATCGCGGTCGAACGCATCGATTGCAGAAAGATGAACACGACGCCTATCACCAGCACCACTGCGATTACGAGCGAGCGCTCTGTGTCCTCGACCGCGGCGTTGACCGATTGCGAGCGGTCCATCGCGATGCTGATATGAATGTGGTGCGGCAGGGCCGCTTGGACCGAAGGAAGAAGCTTCCGGATCCGCGCGTTGGTCGCGACGATGTTCGCACCCGGGATCGGATAGACGATGACGCCCACCGCTGGCTGACCATTGTAGAGGCCGATATTGCGAATATTCTGATTCGAATCGATCACCTCGGCGACGTCGTGCAGCATCACCGGGGAGTTTTGGCGGTAGGCGATGATTAGGTTTCTATAGTCCGCCGCGACCGTGGCCTCGTCGTTTGAGAAAACCTCGAAACGCTGATCGCTCTGGTCGATATAGCCTTTCGCGCTGTCCGCGTTTGCGGCGGATACGGCCGCCCGCACGTCCTCCATGCCGATGCCGTAGCTATTGAGCTTGTCCGGCTCGAGCTCGATGCGCACGGACGGCAATGCCGCACCGCCGAGCGTGATCTGGCCGACCCCGCCGACCTGTGAGAGCTGCTGCTGAATCACCGTGTCGGCGCTGTCATACAGCTGAGCCATGGTCAGCGTCTTTGAGGTTAGCGCCAGGATCATGATCGGCGAGTCAGCCGGATTGTATTGACGCCAGGTCGGATTGCTTTGCAGGGTTGTGGGCAGGTCGGCCCGCGCTGCCTGGATCGCTGCCTGCACATCGCGCGCAGCACCGTTGATATCGCGGCTCACATCGAATTGGGCGACAATCCGGGTTTGGCCGACAAAACTCATCGAGGACAGCTCGGTCACACCTGCGATGATTTTCAGCCGCTTCTCCAGCGGTTCAGCCACCGTGGCGGCCATGATCTCAGGCGCTGCTCCGGCCATAGTCGCCTGCACGACGACCATCGGAAAAGTGATGTTCGGCAGCGGAGCGACTGGCAGGCGGGAATAGGCCAACGCGCCTGCCAGGAGGATCGCGATGGCCAGCAGCGCGGTCGCAACCGGCCGCTCGATAAAGAGCGCCGAGATGTTCATATCGCGCTCCCGACCGGGCGCTGATCCCGCCGGTTGCCGCTGAAACGTCGTGCCAGGCGATCGAAGGCAAGGTAGATCACCGGTGTGGTGAACAGCGTCAGAATCTGGCTCAGGGTGAGGCCGCCGATGATCGCCAAGCCGAGCGGGCGGCGCAACTCGGAGCCCGTGCCTGAGCCAACTAGCATCGGCAGGGCGCCAAGCATCGCGGCCAGCGTCGTCATCAGGATGGGCCGGAAGCGCAGAAGCGAGGCCTCGAAGATCGCCTCCTCGGGCGGCTTGCTCCGCTCCCGCTCCGCTTCGAGGGCGAAGTCGACGATCATGATCGCGTTTTTCTTGACGATAACAATCAGGAGCACGATGCCGATAATGCCGATTACGTCGAGATCTTTGCCGTCGAGCATCAGCGCGAGCAACGCACCGATCCCGGCCGAGGGCAAGGTGGAGAGGATGGTCACGGGGTGGATGTAGCTCTCGTAGAGGACGCCCAGCACGATATAAACGGCCACGAGCGCCGCGATTAGCAGGAATGCCTCGCTCGAGAGTGAATCCTCGAATGCCTGCGCGGCACCCTGAAACGAGCTCGTGATCGACGCCGGCAGGTGTGTCGAGGCGATCGTTTCGTTGATCTTGTCGATCGCGGTGCTGAGAGAAGCGCCTTCGGCCAGGTTGAAGGATATCGTCACCGCGGGAAACTGCTCGAGGTGGCTGATTACGAGCGGCGCCTTATCTACCTTGATATTGGCAATGGCAGAAAGCGGCACCTGGCCTGAGCTGCTCGTCTCGCTCGGAAGATAGAGCGTGCCGAGCGACTGGAGGTTTGGCAGGCGCTCGTGCTTGGCGACGAGGATCACGCGGTACTGAGTCGATTGGTTGAAAATCGTGGTGACGATACGTTGGCCAAGCGCGTCGTAGAGCGCGTTGTCGATTGTTGCCGGCGTGATTCCGAAGCGCGCGGCGAGCTGCCGGTTGACCACGACGTCGATTGTTAACCCTTCGTTGTTGAGGTCGCTCGTGACGTCGTCAATCGACTTGATCTGTTTCATCTTGTCGACGATCTGCGGGACGTACTTGTTGAAAGCCTGCGTGTTTGGCCCGCGCAGCACGAACTGGTACTGGTGCGGCGCGATCGTGGTGTTGAGCGTCAGATCCTGCTCGGGCTCGAGATAGAGCTTGATGCCGGAAATGTTCGCCACTTCACGCTGGATGCCCCGTCCGATCTGCTGCGCTGTGAGGGAGCGGTCGGCGACCGGCTTAAGGTTGATCAGGAAGCGGCCGCTATTGAGCGTAGTATTCGTGCCGTCGATGCCTACGTATGAGGTCAGGCTGGTGACGTCGCGATCGCGCAAGATCACCTGGCCCAGCGCCATCTGCCGCGCCGACATCGCATCGTAAGAGACCGAGTTGTCGGCGACGCTGATCCCCTGGATAACGCCAACATCCTGAACCGGGAAAAGACCCTTCGGGATGACAACGTAAAGGAGGACAGTCAATCCCACGGTGAGGCCGGCGACGACAAGGGTCAGGCCCTGATGGTGCAGCACCCATCGCAGACCTCGCTCATAGGCGCCGCGTGTCCGGTCAAACAAGCTTTCGCTAGTGCGCTCGAACCAGCTCGGATGGCGTTCGCTCTCGCGTTTGAGCATGCGAGCGCAGAGCATCGGCACCAAAGTCAGCGAGACGACGGCCGAAAGCACGATGGTGATCGCGAGCGTGACCGCGAACTCGCTGAATAGGCGGCCAATCACGCCGCCCATGAACAAGAGCGGGATGAGCACGGCGATCAGCGATATCGTCAGCGAGAGGATGGTGAAACCGATCTGCCCCGCGCCGGTCAGCGCGGCCTCGAGCGGGCTCTTGCCCTCCTCGAGATAGCGCACGATGTTTTCGATCATCACGATCGAATCGTCCACCACGAAGCCGGTCGCGATGATCAGCGCCATCAGCGAGAGGTTGTCGATCGAGTAATTGAGCTTGTACATCACCGCCAGCGTGCCGATCAGCGAGACCGGCACCGAGATGCTCGGGATGACTGTCGCCGGAATGTTCCTCAGGAAGACGAAGATCACCAGCACCACGAGCACGATCGCCAGCACCAACTCGTAGAAGGCATCACTGACCGACGCTCGAATTACGTCGGTACTGTCCGCCACGACTTGCACATGCATCGATTGGGGCAGGCTCGCCAGCAGCTGCGGCAGCACTTTCTTGATCTGATTCACCGTCTTGATGACGTTGGCCGCCGGCTGGCGCTGAACGTTGAGCACGATCGCGGGCGTCCTGTCGAACCAGGCGCCCTGCTCGATGTCCTGCGCGGCCTCGCTGACCGTCGCCACGTCTCGCATCAGGACCGGCGAGCCGTTCTGGTAGGCAACTATGGTGTTGAGATAATCCTGCGGGTCCGAGATCTGATCATTGTCGTTTATCGTGTAGTCGAGCTCGGGGCCGTCGAAGTTACCCTTCGGCTGCATCAGCGTGATATCGCTGAGCAGCGTGCGAAGATCGTCGATGTTGAGACCGTAGGCAGCGAGCTTCTGTGGATCGGCTGCCACCCGAATCGCCGGCACATTGCCGCCGGCCAGGCTGACGAGGCCGACGCCAGGTACCTCCGAGATCTTGGAGGCGAGCCGAGTGTTGGCGATGTCCTGAAGCTGGGTCAGAGACATCGATTTCGACGTTACGGCCAACGTCAGGATCGGCTGATCGGCGGGATTTACTTTGGCATAGGTCGGCGGCGCTGGCAGTCCGGTAGGCAGGAAGCTGTTGGCGGCGTTGATCGCCTCCTGTACATCCTGCTCGGCGACGTCGAGATTCATTGATAGGTCGAACTGGAGCGTGATGAACGAAGCCGTCGCGGAGCTGGAGGAGGTCATCTGCTGCAGGCCGGGAATCTCGCCCAGCTGCACCTCCAGCGGAGCGGTCACTGTAGTCGACATCACTTCCGGGCTGGCACCCGGATAAAAGGTTTGCACCTGGATCGTCGGGTATTCGACGTCGGGCAGGGAGGATACAGGCAGCAGGCCAACCGCGACCAGGCCAACCAGCACGAGCGCGATCATCAGCAGCGTCGTCGCCACCGGCCGCATGATGAAGAGGCGAGAAATGTTCATGGGCCTGTGCTGATCATCTGGATGGTGGCGGGGCGGCGCTCGTTTCTTTTTCCCGCGGCTTGCTGGGGCGGGCCGCCCCGTCGGTCGAGGCGGCGATCTTGATCTTGGCTCCGTCGCTAAGCCGGTCCGTGCCGTCGATCACCACGGTGTCGCCAACGCTGAGGCCTTTAACAATGGCAGTGTTCGTGCCGTCGCTGGGGCCCGGCGTGACCTTGCGGACCGAAACGGTATTGTTTTTGTTGACCGCATAAACGTAGTTGCCGGGAGCGCCGCTGAGGACGGCCGGGGTCGGCACGAGGATGGCGTTCGTCAACGTGTTGACGAGGAGCTGCACGTTGACAAACTCGTTCGGGAATAAGATTTCGTTATCGTTGGGAAAAGCGGCCCGCGCCGTAACGGTGCCGGTGCTCGTCGTCATCTGATTGCTAAGCGCATACAGCACGCCGGTGCCGAGCTTTTTGCTGTTATCGCTGGCGAACGCCGTTACCGGCAGCTTCGCGCCGGCCGCATTGAAGCGTTCGACGACCGCGCTGAGATCGTTTTGGGCAATCGTGAATTCGACAGTGGTCGGCTTCATTGTCGTAATGACAGCCAGTCCCGTACTCGAGGCGCCGGTGATGTAGTTCCCAGGATCAACCAGGCGCAGGCCAACCCGGCCCGCGAACGGCGCCGTGATGTGGCAGTACGCGATGTCGAGCGCGTATTGAGCGATGTTCGCCTGGTCGGCCTTGACCGCGGCCGCGTCCTGCTGGACCAGGAATAGCTGATCGACGTAGGTCTGCTCCGCGATCGATTTTTGCTTCTCCAGCCGTTCGTAGCGCGCGAGGTCGGAGCGTGCCTGATTCAGAGCCGACCGATCTTTCGCAAGTTGAGCCTCCGCTTGCTGCTTCAGCACCTCGTACGGACGCGGATCGATCTGCGCCAGCAACTGATCTTTCTCGATGTCCTGCCCTTCCTGGAAGGGCACTTTGGTCAAATATCCGCTGACCGCCTGATTGGGCACTA
>DATJOQ010000455.1:0-2383 GCA_035506935.1 Binataceae bacterium (SeqCode)
GCGACGCATCCCCATCTGAATCAGCCGGCATAATAAATCTCTAGCATCACTCAATTTCTATCGACTGCTATTGATAGAAGACGCTCCGCCTTCGTGTCCCACACTATCCCGTCCTACTCTGCAGTACTCCCCCTCACTCCCACTCGATTGTTCTGAGTGATGATAACGCGCTGATTTATCAGCGCAAAGTTTTTCCGCCTTCGCCAAAGGACCGACTCCACGATCCGTCAAAAATTTGCGCTATTGATTTCAAAAAGGAATTTGGCCGACTTGCAAAAGTCTCGATTCCGATATCTATCGAGATCAATCGGTCGAATTTTCCAAAACTCCCCATGACAAGGGCCTCTCGGGGCTGATCGAGAAAAGACCGTCATGACTGTCAGTTGGCGCAGTGTTTTCGCGCGGGAAGTCGATGCCCCCTTTTCATCTTCGCTGGGGATGGCCCGCATGTCCGCTGCGAAGACGTCGGCCCGCTCGGCTGAAGGGCTGGCACAAGCATTCAGTCGCCTGACGGGATTTCGGTCGCAGGCAGCCAACACCTGCGCATGATCGGCGCAGACCGCGAGCCCCGTTCGCGCAGGCTTGTCACCCGGTCGAGCGCGACCGCCTCGCCGTGATAGAACCTAAGGCAATGGCAGCCAGGATAGCGCCGAAGAAGCAGACCGCTGGCCAGCCAGACTCACCCCAGGCGAGGCTCGCCCCTGCCGAACCAATCGCACCACCGACAAACATTCCTCCCATGAAGATCGTGTTCAGCCGGTTACGCGCCTCGGGACGAAGGGCGTAGATGACGTACTGGTTTGATACCAGCGCACCCTGCTCACCGAAATCCAGTAGAATGACGCCCACGATCAGACCCGCGACCGTGCCCCAAGTGCCGAAAATGATCCACGATGCAGCAATGATCAGGCTTCCCAGACCGACGACGACGCGCGGTCCCTTGCGGTCGGCGATCGTTCCAGCGACTGGCGCGAAGAGAATCCCAACCACTCCGACGATCCCAAACAGGCCAGCGGTTTCCGCGCCCAGTTGATAGCGCTCGTCGAGTTGCAGCGCGAGGATGGTCCAAAAGGCGATGAAGGAACCAAACAAGCACCCCTGGATCATCGTTGCCCGCCGCAAGGCCGGCTCGTCGCGCCAGAGCGTCACCAAGGACTTCAAGAGTTCGCTGTAGCTTACCTGTGTCTTGACTTCGCTTCGAGGCAAGATTGCTGCCAAGAGACAACCGGTCACGGTCACGAGGAGCAAGCCGAGCCAGTACACGGCGCGCCAGCCATAATGTTCCGCGACAGCACCGGCGACGACCCGGCCGAGCAGCATGCCGCATAGAAGGCCGCTCATGACGGTGCCGATGGTCGAGCCGCGCCGGCCTGGTTCAGCCAGTTCGGCCGCGAAGGGCACGATTTGCTGCGCCACGCTCGCCGTCACGCCAACCATCGCGGAGATCGCGACGAGAGCCCAGGCGCCAGGAGCCAGAGCTGCCGCAGCGAGCGAAAATGCAAGCGCCGTCAGCTGAAGCAAGATGAGGCGCCGTCGTTCGATACGGTCGCCGAGCGGCACGAGGAGCAGAAGGCCCACCGCGAAGCCGAGCTGTGTCGCCATCGGCACGAGCTCGGTCACCGACACGCGGCCCGGAAATGCCGCCTCCATAACGCCCAGTATCGGTTGATTGCAGTAGATGGTGGAAGCGGCCACGCCGCAGGCAAGCGCCATCACCAGCGTTGTGGCACGCCCAATGGCGTGAGGCATTTCCAATGTCTCGGCACAGGGTCCCGACGGGTTGACGCGCAAATCATCCATGTTGAAGTCGTCTCCAATCACGTGGGCCGCGCTCAGTCGAGCCGGTAATTTGACCAAGGGTCGCTTCCATCAACCGGTTTGATGTCGTTGCCGTAGAGTCCAGCTTGCCGGCCGCGCTCCTGCACCAACGCAAGCACCACATCGATCGTCGGCGTTGCGATGCCGACGAGGCGACCCATTTCCTGGACGGCGGTGACGAGCGCATCGATCTCCAACGATCTGCCTCGTTCGAGATCTTGCAGCATCGAAATTTTGTGACCGATAACGGAACCGGCGGCGTTCAGCCGCCGCTCCATCATTTGCTCCGGAATCGTGAGACCGAGCGATGCGGTTATCGCTTGCGCTTCAGTCATCATGGATTTGCACAGGGCGCGGAGGCCGGGCTCGGAGGTGACGCGATCGAGGGTCGCCAGGGTAAGAGCGCTGATCGGGTTGAAACAGACGTTGCCCCAGAGCTTGAGCCAGATATTCCAGCGAATGTTGTCGCGGATCGGCGCATCGAATCCGGCAGAAACCAGGGCATCGCGCAGGGCCACGATGCGGTCCGAGGTGGAGCCGTCGGGTTCGCCGATGGTGAAGCGCT
>DATJOQ010000456.1:0-13256 GCA_035506935.1 Binataceae bacterium (SeqCode)
GATTTGCTGGTAAGCCTGCCGTGGAGCGTGTCGACCGAGGACAATCTCGATATCAAGCACGCGCGCGCCGTGCTTGACGAGGACCATTACAACCTCGAGAAGATCAAGGAGCGAATCCTTGAATTCCTGGCGGTGCGTAAGCTCAAGAGCGACACGAAGGGGCCGATCCTATGCTTCGTGGGACCGCCGGGCACTGGCAAAACTTCACTCGGCCGCTCGATCGCGCGTGCGATGGGCCGCAAGTTCGTGCGCCTGTCTCTCGGCGGAATTCGCGACGAAGCCGAAATTCGCGGCCATCGGCGAACCTATATCGGCTCGCTGCCCGGCCGTATCATCCAGGGGATTCGCAACGCGGGCTCGAATAACCCGCTGTTCATCCTGGACGAAGTGGACAAGCTCGGGATGGATTTCCGCGGTGATCCAGCGTCGGCCTTGCTCGAAGTCCTCGATCCCGAGCAGAACAGCGCCTTCGTCGATCATTATCTCGACGTTCCGTTCGACTTGTCGAAGGTCCTGTTCCTGACCACCGCCAACGTGCTCGATCCGATTCCGCCGCCGCTGCGCGATCGGATGGAAGTGCTCGAGCTGCCCGGATACACCGAGGAGGAAAAGCTCGAGATCGCGGTGCGCCATCTGATTCCCAAGCAATTGAAGGAAAACGGACTCGGCGATCGCAAGATTGATTTCTCGCCCGAGGCCTTGCGCGAAATAATTCGCAGCTACACGCGCGAGGCCGGTCTGCGCAATCTGGAACGCGAGATCGGACGCATTTGCCGCAAAATCGCTCGTGCGCTCACTGAAGGCGAGAGCGTACCCGAGCGGATTGAGCTCGATCAGGTTCATCGCTATCTTCGCGCGCCCAAGTTCTACTCCGAGGTGGCGGAGCGAACACAAGATCCCGGCGTGGCGACCGGACTGGCATGGACGCCCAACGGCGGCGATATTCTGTTTATCGAAAGCACGCGGATGAACGGGCAGAAGGGACTTACGCTTACCGGATCGCTCGGCGACGTGATGAAGGAATCCGCGCAGGCGGCGCTATCCTACATCCGCTCGCGTGCGGACCGGCTCGGCATCCCGGGTGATTTCTTCGAGAAGTCGGATATCCACGTGCACATCCCGGCGGGAGCGATCCCGAAGGACGGTCCCTCGGGCGGTGTGACGATCGCGGCGTCGCTGGCGTCCCTGCTGAGCGGACGGCCGGTGCGCTCGGACGTGGCGATGACTGGTGAGATAACCCTGCGAGGCAAAGTGCTGCCAGTCGGCGGAATCAAGGAGAAGGTGCTTGCCGCGCGTCGCGCCGGTATTCACACGGTAATTCTGCCGCGCCGAAACGAGCGCGATCTCGAGGATGTCGCGCCCGGGGTACGCGAAGAGCTGGAGATGGTTTTCGTCGACACGGTCGACGAAGTTCTAGCGCACGCTCTGCGCGACGATGGCGTTGACAAGCACGAGCCCTCTGCCGAAGGGGTCGGCCCCGTCCGCACCGTGCTGAATTGAGGCCGTCGCCGGCGCCAAGCGGAACCAGCTACTCGACCGCGACGCAAGGCACGAGATCCGACTAAACGCTGTCGGAATGCGCGTGGATCTCAATCCGGGTGCTCATGGCGAAATCCTCTGACAAACAGAAAATCGCGATTGCCGCTGCCGAGATGACGCCGTACGCCAAGGTCGGTGGCCTGGCGGACGTTATCGGGTCACTGCCGTTGGCTTTCACCGCGGAGGGTGCCGACGTTTGCGTCGTATTGCCCGGTTATAGGAGCGCACTGCGAACGCTCGAGACCGAGCCGATTAGGAAAGAGATGAGCGTCGCTGTCGGTAACAAGCGCGAGTCGTTTGCCGTGCGGCGCGGGATGCATGGCGATGTCCCCGTGTACTTGATCGAGCATCCGGGACATTTCGATCGCGACGGCATTTACGGCGAGCGGACCGACTACCCGGACAATCTGCAGCGCTTCGTTTTTTTTGGGCGCGCAGCGGCCCTGACTCTCGCCGAGTTGATTCAGCCCGACGTCGTCCACGCTCACGATTGGCACTGCGCGCTGTTGCCGATCGTGATGCGTGCGGATCCGGCGCTGCGTGAAAAATTCGCGCGCACGCTCACGCTGTTCACGATTCATAACATGGCGTTTCAGGGGATTTACGACGCGCCCCAATTTGCGCTGCTCAATCTCGACCGCGCTTTCTTCTCGATGAATTATCTCGAATTCTTCGGCCGGATGAACCTGATGAAGGGCGCGGTAGCGCTTGCCGACGCTGCCTCGACCGTGAGCCCCACCTACGCGCGCGAGGTCATCAGCGATCCGGAGCTTGGCTTCGGACTCGAAGGCGTTCTACGCAACAGGGGCGAGCGTTTCGTCGGCATCCTCAATGGCGCCGACTACCACGAATGGAATCCGGCTACCGATGACTTTATCGCCGCGCGCTACGACGCTAATAATCGGCGGGGCAAGGACGCGTGTGGGCGAGATCTGCGCGAGCATATCAAGCTGCCTCCGTCCGCAGGGCGTCCACTGGCCGGCATGATATCGCGGATAACGCCGCAGAAGGGCTTCGATCTGCTGGTAGACGCGCTGCCCGGGGTAATGGCGGCCGGGCTTGAGTTGGTAATCCTCGGCTCCGGCGACCCCGCGATGCAGGACTATTTCAAGACGGCGGAGCAGCGCTATCCGGATCAACTGCGGACGATTATCGGGTTCGATAACCCGCTGGCGCATAAAATTCAGGCCGGATGCGACATGTTCCTGATGCCGTCGAAGTTCGAACCTTGCGGACTGACCCAGATGTACGCGCTCAAGTACGGCACCGCGCCGATCGTGCGCGCCACCGGCGGTCTGGCAGATACGATCACCGAGTTCGATCCCAAATCGGGACGCGGCAACGGCTTCGTGTTTGCTGAATATAAGCCCGAGAAACTAATTGAAGCGGTTGTCCGAGCGGTTGCCGTCTACCGGCAGAAGGAGATTTGGTCGCGCCTGATGGATAACGCGTTTGCCGCCGACTTCTCATGGCGAGTCGCGGCGCGCCGCTATCTGGATTTGTTCGCGCGTATCGCAAGCTGGCGCGCGTCGGCGTGAAAACGTCGCGCCAGCATGTACTCGAGTTGACCGCCGGGGCGAAACCGCTCCTGATATATGCCGACGGCTCATGCCTGGGTAATCCGGGGCCGGGCGGATGGGGCGTGGTGATAATCGAGCCTGACGGCGCCAGCCGCGAGCTCTGCGGTTACGATCCCGCTACCACTAATAATCGGATGGAAATCACGGCGGCGATCGAGGGGCTGCGCTCCGCGGCCGCACGCTCGCCGGTGATACTGCGGTCTGACAGCGAATACCTGGTCAAGACCGTCACGCTCGGATGGAAGCGCAACAAGAACGGCGACCTGTGGAACGCGCTCGATGCCGAACTGTCCGGGCGCGAGGTGACGCTCGAATGGGTTCGCGGCCACGCGCAGGATGCTCTTAATAATCGCGCTGATGAGCTGGCGAACGGCGCTGCTCGCGCGGGGATCGCGGCTGGCGCCCGCGCTCCCGCGAGCAGTATCGATACGCCGTGGCTGGGGGAGTTGGTACGCGAGCGCGCGCCGGCCAGCGCGCGCCCGCGCACCAACTCCCCCATCGCGTCCCCGCTCACGCCGCCGGCCGGGGTGTCGGCGTCCGGCGCGCCGCTGGATCTGTCGCCGGCGGAGCAGGAGATCGCCAACCGCCTGGCGCCCGCGCTCGTCGCAGGCGAGGCGCTTCGCCGATGTGTGAGCTGTGGCCGCATTTTCGTGAATGTAGCGCCGAGGATGACTGGCCGGAGAGTTTCCCCGCGCGCTAGCGCGCGGGGAAACTCTCCGGCCGAGGAGCCGGATCGCAGCGCCGAGTACTGTGCGCTTGCCGAATGCCAGCTAAGAGCGCGGCTCTCGCGATAAGCGGGGACCGCTCGCTTGGCGCCAGCGGTCCGGTAGAAATCGGGGCTAACGCTTTGCCTCGGCCCGATTTCCGTCGATACGCCGCGACGCTTCGGCGCCGTCGCGAAGCTCACCGCCGTCCAGAAGATCGCGCAACGTTATCGAGCCTAGTAGCTTTGCCTCATTCAGATCGATCTGGTCCAGCAGCTTTACGATTCGCTGATCGCTAGTCGCGCCGGAGTCGCTGTGGCCGCAACCCGCGCTCAGGATCCGATCAACCGTTAGAGTGCTTGGATCGCGTGTCAGAAACAGTCCGCGATGTTGGTTGAGGGCTTCGGCTTCCCCTTCCACCAGCAAGCCGGAGTGTTTCAAACGCTCGAGCAACGGGTTGATGGCCGATCCGGCGATACCCAACTCGTGAGCGAGACTCTCGCAGGTTACGATTTCGCGCCGATTCAGCAGACGCTCGCCCGCCCGTATCATTATCAGCAATGCCGCTCCGCGAATGAAATCCGGTGCCAGCGAAGCCTGACGCACCGGCGTGCCATACTGCGCGGCGGCGCATATCTCGACCCCGAACAGCAGGATCACCCAACTGATGTAAAGCCAGACCAGCAGTACCGGAATCATCGCGAGCGTGCCATACACCGCCTTGGAGTGCGACACTTCGACCTGGAAATGCACGTATCCCCACTGGGCCAATTGCCAGAGCGCCGCCGCTACGAAGGAACCGATCAGCGCCGGCTCCCATTGCACGTCGGTGTAGGGAAAAAACATGAACAGAAACAGGAACCCCGGCCATACCAGCATGAACGGCAGCACCGAACTCAGACCATGTATCGGCGAATACTGCGCGAACGACGCGCTCAGACCCAGCGCCACCGTCAACAGCACCGGGACGGTGAAGGTTACGCTCAAATAATCGGTGAACTTGCGCACGTAACTGCGCCCGCGCGGCACTTTCCAGATATGGTTGAACGCGCGCTCGATCGTTCCGAGGGTCGCGATATCGGTTATCAGCAGCGTCGCTGCTCCGAGCGTCCCAAGCGCGGCCGTATTGGCGTTGCTGATCAGATACATCAGCTTGTTCGCGATGATCGGCGAATCGAGCGCGATGTAGTGGGTGATCAGCGGCTGGATTTGATCGAGACCGACGAATCGTTTCACCACCGAGAGCGCCAGCGCCAGCACCGGCACGATCGAGAGGATTGCGGTATAGGTCAACGCGGATGCCCACAGCAGGTCGTTGTTGTTGATGAAGTTGTCGGCGGCGAGCAGAAAAATCCAAATCACATAATTGGCGGAAAAATTATCGCGCAGCGACCGCTCGGTCGGCGGTGGCTTGAACCGATTGGCCAGGGCAGCGAGATCGGTCATGGGCATGCTCAGCGAGCCTTCGGGCGCTTGGCGCCAGTGAATTCGCTTGCGGACGCGTGCCGTGCGGAATTTGCTTCGCGCGGCACGAGCGGTACGCGCGATCCGCTTCGAATAGAATCCTACCAGATGCCCGGGATCAAGCGGTCGGTTTCGTGTGTGTACGAGGCGTACTGCTCGCCAAACCGCTCGAGCATCATCAGCTCTTCCTCACGAATTTGGCGGCGCAAGATCAGCGCGCCACTCAAGAGCATCGCTATCGCGGTAAACGGCGCGCCATAAATCAGCGGCCATCCCATCCAGGCCAGCGATTGACCAGCGTAGCTCGGATGCCGGACGTAGCGAAAAAGTCCTCGGCGTACGAGAAGCGGACCTCTGGCAGGTTGCCCCGATTCCGCCGCGCGGTCGATCTGAATCTGCGCGACTAAAGCGGTCCAAAAGCCGACCAAGCCCATCAGCAAACCGATCGCGGCGACCCATACCGGTATATCGCCGCTGGTGGCGTAGAAATAAGTGCGCTCGAAAGGCGACGCGGCGAACAGCAGCAGCACTGGCAAGTCGCCCAGCGGACCGGAACATACCTTGACCAGGTCTACGATAGCGCTGGGCTGCGAGGTCATCACGAGTTGCGCCACGCGGAAGCCGGCGTAAGCAACTAGGTACGCCAGCACTTCGAGATGATCTCCTAAATAGTCGGTGATGCCGAGACCGAGAGAGAGCGCTCCGATTATAGCGATAGCGAAGGTGGCTAGCTCGACCGCTTGAGCGCCGAATGTAGGAGCGCGCACCGGCTCAGGCGTGGACAAGACCGCTGTGGGCGTGGACCCATCGACGGCGATCTGGTTTTCAGGGGGACGAGGTGGTTCGTCCATGAGGGCAACTTCCGCGATTGTCTAAGCGGAATCAAGCCTAACGGAGCTAAACACAAGGCGGACCCCGTGCTTACGCGGTGCAGACGCCGACTATCTTCACCTTTGAAGACACAAGAATACGCCGCCAACGCCGTCTGACGGCGCCATCGCGAAGCCTTTTAGACTTGTGGCGATCTTTAGCAGAATTTCACGTCGATCGCGGTGCGTATAAGTTGTAGACTGATTGTGTGAGATTGCGGCTGGGAGCCATCAAGCGCCGCTTGCTGTGAAGTTTTGCTGGGGGACCAGAGATGGGACGAGTGATCGTCTTGAACGAAGCCGCGAGGGCAGTGCGCTCGCGCTCAGTTCTTTTAGCTCGCCGCCGGCATCAGCTCCATTTGGTGCCGCGTCCCGAGCCGGACACTTCGAGACCTCCCTCTGCCGCCGACAAGTTCGAAAAAGTCGTATGGGTGGTCGCACTGTGGGCGCTGTTCGTCGCGTATATCGTCGTATTAACGCCGCCCGATCTCGGCCGCTCAGTGGTGCGCTTTCAGAGTAAACCGGTTCAAATCGCGAGCCCCTCAGCTAACACGCAGTTTGACCATTCAGGGCCGACACCCTCGTCACGGTTCTACGCCGCGATTCGCTAGCTGATCGGGCCAAGCATTTCGGCTGCTTGCGCCATCTTCATCGCGACGAAGATGATCGCTGCGGTCAAAAGAATCGTCACCCAGGCGATCGAGCGAATCCGTTTTAGTATTCGATTCACCTGCTCGACCGTGAATGCCGGTCCGTCGCCGTGTGCGGCGACTTCCTCCTGGCGTCCAATTCGAAAGGCCAAGCCGAACGTCAGGTAGGTCTGCAGAAATATCAGCAGGAAGGCCAACAGCAGCTTGAGCGAGAGCGTCGGCCCGATCCGGCTGAAATAATCCATTCTCATCGAGGCCTTGAGATCGGTGAGGCGGATGGCGCCAGTGATCACCAGCACGCCGAGAACGGCGATAGAAAATGGATTGTAAAATTTGAAGCCCTGGATAAGCGCCGCGCGCCGCGTCGGCTCGTCCGCGATCTGCTCCGCCGCCGGCAGCAGCATATAGATCAGCGCGCATTGAACGCCGAGATAAGCCGCCATCGCGAGCAAGTGCAGCCAGATCAAAAACTCGGTTTCGAGCATCGCTCGAATGCACTAACCGATGTGATCGCCGACGGCAAGCAGAGAAAGTAGCGAACGCTCGTCTGCCAC
Source organism: Binataceae bacterium (SeqCode) (assembly GCA_035506935.1). Taxonomy (GTDB): domain Bacteria; phylum Desulfobacterota; class Binatia; order Binatales; family Binataceae; genus DATJOQ01. Next base: position 7,361 of record DATJOQ010000456.1, read on the forward strand.
GTACGTTCCAGAGGGCGAGCCGGATGGCGATGCGCCAAGCGGCGTTGAATTACTCTCGCGATTCGAGCCATCGCTCGGCGTCGATCGCCGCCATGCATCCGGTGCCCGCTGCGCTCACTGCCTGGCGGTAGACGCGATCGGCAACGTCGCCGGCGGCGAAAACGCCCTCGACGTTGGTATAGGTCGAACCCGCCAGCACTACGAGGTAGCCGAACTCGTCCATCTCGAGCTGGCCCTTGAAAAGGTCGGTGTTGGGCTTGTGCCCGATCGCCATGAACACCGCGTCGGTCTTGACCTCGGTGATGGCGCCGGTCTTGACGTTTTTAAGGCGCGCGCCGGTGACGCCGATTTTGTCAGGCTGCCCATAGATCTCGTCAACCACCGAATCCCAGATGAAACCGATCTTGGGATTTTTGCGCGCGCGATCCTGCATGATCTTCGACGCACGAAGATGGTCGCGGCGATGCACGATATCGACCTTGCGGCAGAACTTGGTGAGGAAGGTGGCTTCTTCCATCGCTGTATCGCCCCCGCCCACGACCAGCGCGTCTTTGTCCTTGAAAAAGAATGCGTCGCAGGTCGCACACGCGCTGACGCCGTAACCCATCAGCCGTTTCTCCGATTCAATGTTCAATAATTTGGCTGATGCGCCGGTCGCGATTATCAGCGCCTCGGCTCCGATCGTGCCGCCATGATGAAGCGTCAGTTCGAACGGATGCTTTCCCAAGGCGACCGCGGTCACGTCGCCGTCGACGATCTTGGTGCCGAAGCGCTCGGCCTGGCGCCGCAATATTTCCATCATCTCCGGGCCCTGGATGCCGTTCTCGAAGCCCGGATAATTTTCGACCTCGGTTGTGATCGTGAGCTGGCCTCCCGGCTGACAGCCCGCGATAACGATCGGAGCAAGATTGGCTCGCGCTGCGTACAACGCCGCGGTAAGTCCGGCCGGTCCGGACCCAAGGATTACGACTTTGTGAGCTTCGTCTGTCATGGCAAGTCCGACTACCTTAGTTCACGCTTTAGTGTATATCTACGATGGGTTGGCAAAAGCTCCAAGCCGCCGCAGCGAATAAAAGCATCAACCGGTAGACTATCAGGCAGGCATTTATCATGGCAGGCAAGAAGTTACGCGTCGTGCGCCGGCGGCTGCGCGTGGTGCCCAAGTTAACCCATATCGACGCCGAGGGGCGCGCGCGGATGGTCGACGTCGGCCAGAAGGCGGTCACTCGCCGCGAGGCGGTGGCGCGGGCGCGCGTGCGGATGAATCCAGCCACGCTCGAGGCGATTCTGCATGGCAAGCTCGAAAAGGGCACCGCGCTGGCGGTTGCGCGATTGGCCGGAATCATGGCCGCCAAGCGCACTTTCGAGCTGATCCCGCTATGCCACGCGATTCCGATTCAGGTGGTTGAGGTGGATTTTCATCCCGATTCCGAGCGCGGCGTGCTTGAAATCCAGGCACGCGCTGTGGCCGAGGCGAAGACCGGGGTCGAGATGGAAGCACTGACCGCGGTGAGCGTCGCAGCGCTCACGATTTACGACATGGCCAAGGCGATCGATCGCGCGATGGTGATCGACGCGATTCGCCTGATCAGCAAACGCGGTGGCAGAAGCGGCGAATTCGTTCGTCCCGACGAGCCCGCCTGGCCGTCTTCCTGACACTCACGCATCGATCGACAACACGGTTTGCAAGCACACGGATGAAGCCAGCGAGCAGACAAGCCTCGGCGTTGCTCCCATGCGTTACACTAAAGCGCGGGCGCGACGGCCCGGTCCGTGGCGGCAGCCCGTGGGTGTTTTCGCAAGCGATCGAGCGCGTTGAGCCCGCCGATCTTAGCGCCGGTTCGGCGGTGGAGTTGTTCGATGCGAACGGCTCTCGGCTGGCCTTCGGCTACTACAATCCGTCCACCACTATCGCGGTACGGATACTCGAATGGGGCCCGGTGCATGGACCCGGCGAAATTGAGGGAATAATCGAACGCCGACTAAGCAGTGCGTTGGAGCTCAGACGGCAAATCGTTCGTGGCGAGACCAACTGTTATCGATTGCTCAACGGCGACGGTGACGGACTTTCCGGCCTGGTGGTCGATCGTTACGCCGACGTTTTGGTGATGCAACTGTTGACCGCGGGTGCGGAGCGGATGCGCGATCAGGTCGTCGCCGTGCTCGAACGCCTGCTCAACCCGCGCTCGATAATCGAACGCAGTCAGGGCGCGGTCCGTCGTGAGGAGGGATTGGAGGATCGCGCCGCGCTGATCCTGGGAACGCCGGTCAGCGAACTGGTGGTGACGGAGAACGGCATTAAAATCGGGGTCGACGTCGAGCGCGGACAGAAAACCGGCTATTTCCTCGACCAGCGTGAGAATCGCGTGGCTTTCGGCACGCTCGCGCGAGGCGCGCGCGTGCTCGACGCGTACTGCTATTCGGCGGGATTCACGCTGGCGGCGCTCAAGGGCGGCGCAAGCCATGTGACCGCGATCGACAGCTCGGAAAAAGCGCTCGGATGGGCGCGGCGCAACCTCGAGCTCAATTGCTATTCGTCGGGGCCGATCGATCTGATCCATGACGACGCCGCCAAATACCTCGCGAAAACCAGCGCGCGATTCGATCTGATCGTGCTCGATCCGCCGCCGCTCGCACGGAGTCGCAAGGACGCGGAGCGGGCCGAGCGCTTGTATCTCGAACTCAACGCGCTCGCGCTCAGCGCGTTGACCCCGCACGGGCGCCTGATGACCTTCAGTTGCTCGGCCCATGTCCGCGGCGAAGGTTTTGTCCGCACCGTGCGCTTCGCGCAGGCGAGGGCCGCGCGTCCAACGCGTGTACTGGCGCATCTGAGCGCTGGTCCCGACCATCCGGTGTTGCTCGGTCACGCCGAGGGTGACTACCTGACCGGATTGCTGCTGGGCGCGCTCGATTGAGGCTCTGACTAAACGTTCGCATGAGCTAGGTCGCGCGCGCTAGTTGTATATAGAAGGGCGTGCCGAAACGCGGACGGCACGGTGCCGTACTAGCTATTCGACGGGGAATCGCGAGGTCGGAGACGGCTTATGAGACTCGAGCGACTCGATCACTTTGGCATCGAAGTTTCCGATCGCCAGCGCGCCGAGCGCTTCTATACCAGCGTGCTCGGCCTGTCGGTGGTGGCGCGCTTCGGGGATCAGACGCTGCTCGATTGCGGCGGACAGAATCTGGTGCTGTTCGTGGTGCCGCGGCCGCCGCTGGATCCCGCGGAACGCCAGCGCCGAATTTCTCATCCGCTCGGCAAGGGCCATTACGCCTTCAATGTGAATCGCTCGGATTTCGAGACGGCCAAAGAGGAACTGACCGCGGCCGGAGTGGAAAGCGCCGAGCCGATCGACTGGGGCGATCACGACTGCGTATATTTTCTCGATCCCGACGGCAACCTGCTCGAACTAATCAGCAATCGCTGAAAATCGGTCTGTGGGGCTGAGAGTTCGTAGTGCCGGAGCCGCGCTCCTATGCGCGGCCTGCTGGCGCGATCAGGGCTGCGGCGGCGTGAGTCTGCGAGAATTCGTAAGTTCCCGGCTCGAGCGCTTCGGTGGATTGCAGCACGACGCGGATGCCGAACTGTCGATCGAGCTCCTCGAGCGCTTCGGCGGCGTGATCGTATAGGTAGCGCGCGATTTCAGGATGCAGCTTGACCATCAGCATGTCGACGTCGCGCCGGCGGCTCGCCTCGCGCCGAATCGCGCGCAGCATCTCGCCCGCCAGCGTCGCGATAGACTTCACTACGCGCCGCCCGTCGCATCGCGGACACTGCTCGGTCAGCAATTGCTCCAGGCTCTCGCGCGTGCGCTTGCGCGTCATCTGAACCAAGCCGAGTTCTGATATCTTGAGCATCGTGGTGCGAGCGCGATCGCGCTTGAGCGCCTGCCCGAAGGCTTCGCTGACCCGCTTGCGATTGGTCTCCTTCGACATGTCGATAAAATCGACGATGATTATCCCGCCGATATTGCGCAGCCGCAGTTGATTAACAACTTCGCCGACCGCTTCGAGGTTGGTCTTGAGCACGGTCTCTTCCTGGCTGCGCTTGCCCACGAAACGACCGGTGTTGACGTCGATCGCGGTCAGCGCTTCGGCCTGATCGAAAACCAGGTAACCGCCCGACTTGAGTCCCACCTTGCGCTCCAATGCGCGCTCGATTTGTGGCTCCACGTTGAATTGATCGAAGATCGGCTGATCGCCCTCGTACAGCAGAACGCGCGAACGCAGCCGCGGCATGTACTCCTGCACCGTGGCCAGGATTCGCTCGTGGGTTGCCCGATCGTCGCATCGCAGATGGTCGATCTCGCTCGAGAACATGTCGCGAATCACGCGCAGCGCGAGATCGAGATCGTTGTACAACAGAGAGGCGGGCGGGCTGCTCTCGTTTTTCTTTACGATCGACGCCCACAGCCGGGTCAGAAAGCCGATATCCTGCTGGATCTCGCGCTTGCTCACGCCTTCGCACGCGGTGCGAATAATGAAGCCGCCTTCGGCCGGCCGGATTTCGTTGACCGCTTCGCGCAACCGCGCGCGCTCCTCGGCGCTTTCAATCCGACGCGAAACCCCGAGATGACTGGTGGTCGGCATGTAGACCAGATGGCGTCCAGGCAGTGAGACGAACGAGGTGAGACGGGCGCCCTTGGTGCCCATCGGCTCCTTGGCAATCTGGACGATAATTTCCTGGTTGCGCTTGAGCTGCTGCTCGATCGGTAGTCGTTGACGCGCGCGCCGGCGGCGCCGTCGCCGACGCGATGGGCCCGGCGCTTGCGCCTCGGCGCCGGGCTCACCTTCGGCGAGCGACGCCGGCTCAGGCTCCGGCGGCAATTCATTGACCGGCTCGGTTTCGACTTCGCCGTCGTCCATCTCTTCGGCCACCTCGCCGAAGGCGTTCACCTCATCGAGAAAATCTGAGACGTGCAGGAAGCCTGCTTTTTCCAGGCCGATATCCACGAACGCCGCCTGCATCCCGGGCAGCACGCGGACCACTTTGCCCTTGTAAATATTTCCTGCGAGCCCGCGACGCTCGTCGCGCTCGACGTAAAATTCCGTAAGGACGCTATCTTCGAGTAACGCAACGCGCACTTCGAGCGGGGACGCGTTGATAAGGAGTTCCCGCTTCACGCTTCACTCATTCCGAGAACATTTGCATCGGGCGTAACCGCCTAAGGCAATCACACCGTACGACGACCGTTGAATCAACCTGCGCCGACTTGGGAGGTACTCGAGCCGCGCTATCGGCGATCGCAGCTTGAGAATTGCTGGCAGTCGATTGTCACCCATCCCCACATACCACGAACTTCACCGCCATCATACGAGCGCCGAATATCCCCCGCAAGTGAGCGTAACGGTAGCGAAAGCGGCCTCAATAATCTTGACTTGAAGGATTATAGCCGGTACTCGTTCTAGCAGGTGTCCGCCTCGGCTCAAACCCTTCCGTCGCCTTCGGCAGCGATTCCGCTGCTGAACACGAAGGTTTTGGTGCTCAACCGGTCTTATTTGCCGGTTCACGTAACCTCAGTCAAGCGCGCCTTCGCCCTGCTTTACCAGGGAGTAGCGCGAGTCGTCGACGAAGAATACCGGACTTTCGATTTCGAAAGCTGGCGTTACCTGGCAATCGAGGTCCATCACGAGCGTATCGGTATCGTCGGCGGAGTGATCCGGGTTCCGCGGGTACTGCTTTTACTGGCTTATGAGCGTGTGCCCAAGCGGCACGTGCGCTTCTCCAGATTCAACATCTACGCTCGCGACGGCAATACCTGTCAGTATTGTGGCAAACGCTTCGCCCGCACCGACCTGAATCTGGATCATGTGGTGCCGCGCTCGCGCGGCGGCGTCTCGACCTGGGAGAACGTAGTTTGCTCGTGTCACGCCTGTAATCGGCGCAAGGGCGGCA